>NZ_BAABCQ010000048.1:0-45187 GCF_039539045.1 Streptomyces marokkonensis | reverse complement strand
TCGCCGTCTTGAGCACTCGGCCCGGGCCCATCCTGCTTAGAAGCGGACGCTGAAGCCTTCGGCTTCTCGTCGCCACCGGTACCACCACAGCCGACAGCACCGAGGGTCAGGCTGGCTAGAACGGCCAACGCCAGCGTCCCCCTACGGGCCGTCGTCGTGCACCGAATGCTCATGTCTTTGATTCCTTCGTCACTCGTCGTTCGCCTATTGGTCGGCCAGATGGACGTCGAACAGATCCTCGGGCTTCGGTAGGTCCAAAAGACGGTCCGGCTCTATGTCCCATTCCTCGCCCTTACACGAGAGCCTCGGCAGCACGTCGCCTCCGGCATCCTCAGCAGGAAGTTCGAACGAACAGCGGGCTTCGATGACAGCCATGGCTGATTCCGTGGCCTTTTGATCCTCCGTGCCCGGAACTATGGTGTTCCCGACGGTCTCGTTGGTCTCGGCAACCACTGTGTAGCCCAGCAGCCCGTCCGGGTTGCAATCCACGGTTGCATCATTGCGAGCAGCCAGCTCGTGAGCGCGCCAGCAAGCGCCGGGAACCGGCGCTTTACCTTCGAATATGTCCTGCCATGAATCTGGCTCCAACATGTTCTCAAGCCACTGGTCCGCGAGTTGGTCCCGGGTTTCCAGGGCTGCGGCGAGTGCCGCCGCGTCTGCCGCCGTCTGAGCTTCGCTACGAGTTGTGGCTGCCTGGCCGACCGCGAAATATACGAGCGCGAGAAAGAGCAGGCCTCCCACCACTGTGATGTAGATGGGGAAAGCCTGCCCTGCATCGCCGCCCTCTCTGAGCCGAGTCAGCCCCCGGCAACTTCGGCGATCTTCGCCGTGATCGCGTCGAAGATCGTCTGCCCGATATCCGTCCCCGTGATCGCCAGCACAATGGCCACCACCACCGCGATGATCCCCAGGTACTCCACGGCCGTCTGGCCCTTGTCGTTGCGGGCGGACGCTCGGGACTGAAGGTACTCGGTGGTGGTGTGGAGCCAGTTGGTCATGGTGTTCCCCTCCAGGATGGAGAGCCCGGTCGTGGGCCCCTTCGTGTGCGGTGAGTCGGTAGGTGGCGGAGGTCTGCCGGCTGGTCGTGCCGGGTGTCGCGTCGGTCACGATCTCCACCTCCCCTGCGCACAGTTGGGACATCGACCTGTCGGGAGCACCAGACAACGACTGTCCCACACTGAGTTGCAAGTGCGAAAGATATTGCGTGAAAGTAGCCCAACCAGGCGCCGAGTCAGCGGGCGTTGACGTCACTGCTTCGTGTGCAGTCGCACTCTGGTCGTTTACGACCGCCCGTTTCCCCGACCGTGTGATCGACATACCGCTCCCTCCCCCTACTCGCCCGTGATCGTTCCGAAGTCCGTCCCCGAGCCCAGGATCAGGCCGGCGCCGAGGAGGATCATCGTGGCCGGGACCATGAAGGTGGTGATCATCATCGTGGCCTTGGGGACCGCGCGAGCGGCCTTGCGGCGGGCGTTCTGGGCGTCCGTGCGGCGCATGTCCTTGGCCAGGGCGACCAGGGTGTCGACGATGGGCGCGCCCAGTTCCTCGCCCTGCTGGAGTGCCGTCACGAACATCGCCACCTGTTCGGAGTCGTTGCGCCGACGCAGCTCCGCGAAGGCTTCGCGGCGGCTCACTCCGAGGTCCATCTGGCGGAGAGTGATGCGGAGTTCGTCGGCCCACGGCCCCTCATATCGGATCGCCACGCGGTCCAGGGCCTGGCGGAAGCCCAGCCCCGCGCTGACCACCACCGCCAGGACGTCCAGGAAGTCGGGGAGCGTCCGCTCGATGACGTCCCTGCGGATGCGGATCGCCGACCAGAGGCCGACCTCCGTCCAGAACGCGCCGAAGGCGAGGAGGAGCAGGGCCACGACGAGCTGGCCGCGCATGACGAAGACCAGGAAGCCGACCGCGCCCAGGAAGCCGTAGACCGCGCGGCGGGCGGCGTAGCGGTCGATGGTCAGGCCGCCGGGGTTGCCGGCCAGGTCGATCCTGCGGCGGTACCTCGCCACCAGGGCGGGGCCCATGATGCGCAGCACGGCGGGGGCGTAGCGCATGCCCATGCGGTCGATGAGGGAGTAGACGGCTCCGGTGCGGGTGGCGCCGACCTCCAGGGCGAGGGCGAGGTCGCCGGGGAGTTTGGCGTCGGCCCGGTACATGCGGATGCCGGCGAAGGCGCCCCAGACGCTGAGGCCCATGAGCAGTGCGAGGAGGAATCCCAGTCCCATTTCGGCTCTCCTCTCAGACGTCGATGCGGGACAGGCGGCGGATGAGGACGAAGCCGACGGCGTAGAGCGCGAACGCGATGATCACCGCGGTCTGGCCGGCCGGGGAGCCCGTCATGCGTTCCAGGGCGCCGTCCTTCACCCCGTTCATGAGGAACAACGAGCCGACGCCCAGTACGGGGACGGCGTACGACGTCATGCTGACCTGGGAGAGCTGGGTGCGGACCTCGCGCCGGGTCTCCTTGCGCTCCTCCAGCGTCTCCGTGAGGTTGCGCAGGGCGCCGACCACCTGGCCGCCCGCGCGGTTGGAGAGGACGAGGGTGGTGACCAGGACGACCAGCTCACGGGAGGGGAGGCGCTCGGCGAGTTCGCCGAGGGCGTCGTCCATCGAGGCGCCGACGGCCAGTTGGTCGGCCACCTTGCCGAGTTCCTCGCCGGCGGGGGCTTCCAGCTCCTCCGCCGCCATGCCGATGGCGGTGCGCAGAGCGAGGCCGGCCTGGGTGGCGTTGGCGAGGATGCGAGCGAGTTCGGGGAGCTGGTTGATGAACTTCTCGATGCGTTGCTGGCGTTGCCAGGTGAGGAACTGGGCCGCCACTCCGATGCCCAGCAGGCCGGCGACCGGGCCGAAGAAGGGGGCCAGGACGGCCTGGCCGATGAGCCACAGGCCCGCGACCGTGGCGAGCATGTAGGCGAAGAACTCGCCGGGTGTGACGTCCAGGCCGGTGGCCGCCAGACGCAGTTCCAGTCTCCGGCCGGGCTTCGTACGGCGCAGGCGGCGGTCCAGGGTGCGGAAGCGGCGCCGGCGGCCGGCGGGAGGGAGTTGACCGCCGGCGGAGAGGCGGTCGACCAGGGCCGCGCGCTGGGCCTTGCCGGCGGCGTAGGAGTGCAGGCCCATGATCGCCAGGGCGCAGGTCAGCAGCGTGATGCCGGTGGTGAGCGTGACGAGCGTTTCCAGTTCCATCGGGCGGTTCCTACCTGGCTTCCGTCATGTGGTCCTACCTGGCTTCCATCGGTCGGGTCACCTGGCTTCTCGGGTGGCGAGCTGGTCTGCGGTGTGGGCCACACCGAAGGCCTGCGGGATGGGCTGGCTCGCCATGTAGAGGCGCTCGGCGGTGCGGCGCGGGAGGGGGTGGTACTCGAAGGCGCCGTAGATGCGGCCGTCGGTGGACATCGGCTGGGCGTTGAAGCGGGCGACCGTGGCCAGGCGGTACGGCTCGCCGCCGTGGCTGGCCAGCAGGGCGATCTCGGTGATGCGGCGGGCGCCGTCGGCGAAGCGGGTCAGCTGGACGAGGACGTCGACGGAGCTGTTGATCTGGTCGTGCAGGGCCACGAAGGGGATCTCCACGTCCGACATCGAGGCCAGGGTCTGGAGGCGCATCAGGGCGTCCTCGGCGCTGTTGGCGTGGACGGTGGCCAGGGAGCCGTCGTGGCCGGTCGACATGGCCTGGAGCATGTCCAGGGACTCGCCGCCGCGGACCTCACCGACGACGATGCGGTCGGGGCGCATGCGGAGCGAGTTGCGGACCAGGTCGCGGATGGTGATCCGGCCCTGGCCCTCGACGTTGGGCGGGCGTGACTCCAGGCGGATGACGTGTGCCTGTTGGAGCTGGAGTTCCGCCGAGTCCTCGATGGTGATGATGCGTTCGGTCTCCGGGATCAGGCCGGAGAGCGAGTTGAGGAGGGTGGTCTTCCCGGTGCCCGTGGCGCCGGAGACGATGATGTTGAAGCGTGCCTGCACCAGGCCGGCCAGCAGGTACAGCATGTTCTCGTCGAGCGAGCCGAGGCCGATCAGCTCGTGGAGGGTGAAGGAGCGCGGGAAGCGGCGGATGGTGAGAGTGGGGCCGGTCAGTGCCAGCGGCGGGATGATGACGTTGACGCGCTCGCCGGAGGGGAGTCGGGCGTCGACCATGGGGTTGGACTCGTCGACGCGGCGGTTGACCGTCGAGACGATGCGTTCGATGGTCTGCATCAGCTGGTCGTTGGAGGCGAATCGGAGCGGGAGCTGTTCGACGCGGCCACCGCGCTCGACGAAGATCGCGTCCGGGCCGTTGACCATGATCTCCGTGATGGACGGGTCCTCGAGCAGGGGTTCCAGGATGCCGAGGCCGAGGGCCTCGTCCACGACCCTGCGGATCAGCTGGGAGCGCTCGACCGTCGACAGCACCGGGCCCTCGCGGCTGATGATGTGTCCGAGGACCCGTTCGAGGCGGGCCCGGCGCTCGGCCATCGCCAGCGAGCTCATCTCGGCGAGGTCGATCTCCTCCAGGAGCTTGGCCCGGTAGGAGGCGACCAGGTGTCCGTCCTCGCCCCGGCCGCCGTGCTCCTCGGGGGAGTGGATGCGTGCGCGCAGGCTCATGCGTCCGGTGCTCCTTGCTCCTCGTTCACGCGGGCACTGCCCACGCGGGCGTTGCCCGCCCGGTCGCTGGTCGCCCGGTCGCCGGCCACACGGGCGCTGCCCGCCCGGCCATTGCCGGCCCGGTCGCTGTTCACGCGGTCGCCGTTCACGCCGTCACTCCTCCGCCGGGTGGTCCAGCGGCATGGTGGCCGTCCTGGTGGCGTCCCCGAAGTCCCAGCCGGGCACGATCGAGGGGATGTCGACGGTGGCGGTGACCGACACCTCGTCGCCGCCGTACGCCGACGGGCAGTCGGTTCCGTCGGCCAGCCAGCCGCTGACCGCCGCCGCGCACGCGTCCTGCGCGCTCTCCTGGAGCGAGGCGCTACGGGCCCCTGCGCGCGCCGCGGTGCCGGCCTGCTGGGCGGTGTAGGCGATGAGGCCGAGTTGTACGGCGGCCATGCCGACGATGATCAGGATCGGCAGGAAACCGAGGTACTCGATGGCCACCTGGCCACGGTCCCTCGCCCGGCCGCGCATGGAGTACGGCATCTCAGTCGTCCTCCTCCTCGACGGCCCCCGCGTGCCCGTGCACGGTGAACGGGAAGCTGACCGTGCCCGGGAAGAGGATCGGCACCTCGATGCGCACGTCGGCCGTGACAAAGCCGCCCGCGGTGCCGCAGCCCACCTCGGCGCCCCCCTCCCACGCGCCGGGCAGCTTGTCCCGGCCCGCCTCCTGGCAGGCTCCCTGCCGCGCCCCCCGGTCGGCGGCCGTCGCCGCCCGTACCGCCTCGTCCGCAGCATTACCCGCGAGCGTGTACGTGTATCCCACGAGCACGAGCTGCCACAGCACCACCAGCGTCGCGATGATCACCGGGGTCATGCCGAGGAACTCGATGGTGACCTGCCCGCGGTCCCGGGCACCGGGGGGTAAGCGGCACAGCCTCACCCCGCACCGCCCTTCCGGCCTCATCCCGCACCGTCCTTCCGGCGCCGGAGGCTCACCGAGCCCCGGTCGCCGCGTCCCCGGTCACCGCGTCCCCGACCGCCCCTCCGGTCGCCCGCGGGCGCCTTGACCAGGCCCAGTTCGCCCGCGAGGGCCCACAGGGCCTGCTTCACCGTGCTCCTGCTGTCCAGTTCGTGGACGCGTCCGGCGTCCACCACGCCCTGGAGTTCCTTGAAGTTGGCGGGGACGGCGGTGCCGGCGATCGCCGTGCCGGTGATCTTCTGGATCAGCGGGGGCTGGATCTCCGTGGACCGCGTGTGCCGGTTGACGACCACGGTCGTCTCCTCCGCCTTGCGGATCTGCAGCCGGTCCCACATCCGCACCGCCCGCTTGGCGCCCCGCACGGCGACCACGTCCGGGGTGGTGACCAGCAGCGCCGTGTCCGCCATCTCCACGGCCGCCGCGCCCGCCCCGCCGAGCTGGGCGCCGCAGTCGAGGACGACGACCTCGTAGCGGGAGCGCAGGGCGCCGACGATCTGGCGGGTGGCGCGGTCGGTGACCTCCTCGCCGCGTTCGCCCTCGCCGGGGGCGAGCAGCAGGGCGAGGCCGGTGTCGTGGCGGAAGACGGCGTCGGCCAGGACGCGCGGGGAGATGTCCGCGATGGTGGCGAGGTCGACGACGGAGCGACGGAACTGCACGTCCAGGTAGGAGGC
Source organism: Streptomyces marokkonensis (assembly GCF_039539045.1). Taxonomy (NCBI): domain Bacteria; kingdom Bacillati; phylum Actinomycetota; class Actinomycetes; order Kitasatosporales; family Streptomycetaceae; genus Streptomyces; species Streptomyces marokkonensis. The sequence continues at coordinate 38,974 of NZ_BAABCQ010000048.1, read as the reverse complement.
GACGTCGCCGGCCTGGAGGTCCATGTCGACCAGTGCCGTGGGCCGTCCCGACGCCTGGGCGGCGAGGGCCAGCTGGATCGCGGTCATGGAGGTCCCCACCCCGCCCTTCGCGCCGCTGACCGTGACGACGGTGCCGCCGGTTCCGGTGAACACCTCGACGCTGCTGCCGAGGTGCCGCCGTACGCCCACCGACCACTGGGCCACCGCCTGGACCCGGCTGGCGAGTTCCTCGTAACCGAGCGGCAGGGCGACCAGGCCTCGGGCGCCGTAGTCCATGGCGGCCTGGAAGAGGCCGGGGCCGGGGTCGGAGGTGACGAGGATGACGCCGACGGCCGGGAAGCGCAGGGCGACCTCGCGGATCAGTTCCAGGGCTGGGACGGGTCCGATGCGCTCGTGGACGACGACGACCTCGGGCAGTTCGTCGACGGACTCGGCGGCGAGGCGGGCGAGGGTGTCGACGAGCTGGGTGGAGTCGGTCACCGGGGCCACCGGTTCGGCGTCCGGGAGCTGGCTGAGCAGGGTCGTGATGGACCGTACGGCGTCCGGGTCGCCGACTGCCGGAAGGATCCTCGTGGGCATACGGGTCTCACTTGTCCTTCGCGAGTTCGTACGTCCGGTCCTTGTCCGGGACCGTGATGTCGCTTCCGGGCGCCACCAGCGCGAGCCGGACCCGCCGGGCGAACGACTCGGCGTAGGTGATGCGCTGGGCGTCGATGGTGGACAGTGCGAAGGTGATGGGGACGCCGTCGGCGGGTTCCCGGTCGCGGCTGTTCTCGTCGGGCTTCAGCGGGGTCAGCTCGCCGACATCGATGACCTTGGCGTCGGTCACGATGATCTTGGACTGGGCGGGGTCGCCCTCACGCTCGCCCTCGAAGGTGGCGTACACGTTGACCGTGGAGCCCGGCGTGATCTTGCCGGCGACGCCGGTCGCCGCGTCGATCATGATGGCGACCTCCTGCTGCCCGGGCTGCAGGGCGGGCTGGTCGACGATCATGTCGCTCTGCAGCAACGAGCCCTTCTTCAGCGTCGTCACCGCGATCTTGCCGCGGACCTGGCCGAGATCGGTGACGGCGTTCTCCGACAGCCAGCGCTCCGGCATCTCGATCTTCTCGATCTTCTCGAGCTGCTCCGCGCCGAGGGCCGTGTAGGGCTCCACGTTCGCCTTGAGCCGGTACGCGGTGACCTCGGGCCCGACCTTCGACTTCACGTCGTTGATGACGGACAGCACGCCGGCGAACGCGCCGAGGGCGCAGAGGACCGACAGGATGAGCAGGATGACGCCTCTGCGCTGACGGGAGTTCATGAACCGTGCAACCTCATTGGGGAATCGGTCGAACCGGATCGGATGACGGGCGGACGGGCGGGCTGAGGGCGGAAAGACTGGCTGGCGGGCTGGCGGGCTGGCGGGCTGGCGGGCTGGCGGGCTGGCGGGCTGGGCGACGAAAGCGGTTGCGATGCGGGCGCGGTACGGGTGCGGTACGGGCGAGGGACGGGCGCGGTGCGGCCTACCCGGTGAGGGCCCGTCTCTCGCGGCGGTGGCCGAGAGCGGCGGCCCGGGGGGCGCCGTCGAGGCGGGCGGCCTCGCCACCGGAGCCGCGCGCGGCCGGTGTCGCGTCGTACACCGGTGGCGTGGCGGAGCAGAACACGCAGCGGTCGCCGATGACGTCGATGCCGCACCAGTGGCAGGTACTGCGCCGCACCGAGGTGACCAGCTGGTAGAGGACCGACAGGTCGGGCAGGTAGGCGCAGAACTCGGTCAGGCGTCCGGTCCCCCACCAACCGGGCGACTCGGCGGGCAGGGGCGTCTCGCGCAGTCCCTGTACCTTCCAGGACGGGGCGAGGGTGCCGGTGACCCAGTCGGACGGGAGCTGGCCCTTGGCGACCAGCAGGCTGGTGCCGAACTCGGGTCCGTCGAGGGAGGCCTCGGGACCGATGCGCACCAGCTGCGGCACGGGATGCGTCACGACGCCGAACTGGCTGCCCGGCACCCAGGACCTGGCGTGCGACTTCAGCCCCACGGGGACGTGGTCGAGCCGGGCGACGGAGCCGAGCAGCGCGCCGGTGTGGATGTAGTGGGTGAGCAGCCGGCCGGCCGAGGCGAGGACGCCAGGGCTGAGGTCGCAGGAGGCCAGCTGCCGTAACTGACGGGCCAGTACGGCGAGTCCGAGCGGAGGCAGGGGCGGCCGGAACAGGGCGATCCGGTCGGTCTCCAGCAGGGCGCGGACGGTGTACAGCCGACGTTCCACACTCGCCGGGAGGGCCTGCGAGCAGACGACGATCACGTGCCCGTGCTGGTCGACCAGCGCGTGCAGCTCGGCGAGCACGTGTTCCAGTGGACGTCGGCCGACGTCCTGGAGCACGGTCGCGGGCAGCGTCCGTTCATCCTGCGGCGGCAGCGCCATGTCGGCACCGGTCACGGCAATGGCAGTTGGCACACGCGGCTCCCCGTCTCCCCATGCCCGCCGGTGCACCGGCGTTACTCCGGCCCACCCGGACGACTTCACTGCGTGACTACATGAGCACTGTATCCACGCCTCTATGACCGGAGAACAGCCTTTCTGTAGCTCTGGAACAACTTGTGTTGCACAAGAGGCGGCAAATCAGGGCAAGTTGAGCATTTCCCCGGACAGCGACCGGGCCGCGACCGGGCGGACGGCACACCCACCCGGCCCGGCCCAATCCCCCAGCCCGATGGAGAACTTGGTCCGTACCTACCTCTTGACACCCTCAATTGGTCTGGACCACCTTGTACGTCAACGCCCCCCACTCCCCCACCCGGAGGCCCCCATGGAGCCCGTACACAGACGTATCGGCAGACGGACGAAGTTCTGGGCGGGAGCCGTCACCGCCGCGCTCGCCCTCTCGGTCACGGCCGTCGGCCAGGCGTCCGCCGCGGACGTCAACAACGCGAAGAACGCCGGCTTCGAGGCCGGCCTGAGCAACTGGACCTGCTCCGCCGACAGCGGTACGACCGTCTCCTCCCCGGCACACGCCGGCTCCGCCGCGCTGAAGGCGACGCCGAACGGGCAGGACAACGCCCGGTGCGCCCAGACGGTCGAGGTGAAGCCCGGATCGACGTACACGCTCAGCGCCTGGGTCCAGGGCGGGTACTCCTACCTGGGCGTGACGGGCACGGGCACGACGGACGTGTCGACCTGGACCCCTGGCTCCACCTCGTGGAAGCAGCTGTCGACGACGTTCACGACGGGCTCCTCGACGAGCTCGGTGACGGTCTACACGCACGGCTGGTACGGCCAGTCGGCCTACTACGCCGACGACCTGTCCGTCTTCGGCCCGGACGGCGGGGGCGGTGACGACGGCGGACCCGAGCCCACGGTCCCGTCCGTGCCCGCCGGTCTGAACGTCTCCGGTACGACCCCCTCCTCGGCCTCGCTGACCTGGGACACGGTCTCGGGCGCCACCGGCTACAACATCTACCGCGACGGTACGAAGGTGACGGCGGTGACCGGCACGTCGGCGACCGTGACCGGCCTCGCGGCCGCGACGTCGTACTCCTTCCAGGTCACGGCGACGAACGCGGCCGGCGAGTCCGCCAAGTCGGCGGCCGTGACGGCCCGCACGACGGACGGCGGTGACGACGGGGGCGGCGGCGACCTGCCCAAGCACGCGGTGACCGGCTACTGGCAGAACTTCGACAACGGGGCGACGGTCCAGAAGATCTCGGACGTCTCCGCCCAGTACGACATCATCGCCGTCTCCTTCGCTGACGCGACGAACACGCCCGGCGCCGTCACCTTCAACCTCGACACGGCCGGCCTGGACGGCTACACGGTCGACCAGTTCAAGGCGGACATCCGCGCCAAGCAGGCGGCCGGGAAGAAGGTCATCATCTCGATCGGCGGCGAGAAGGGCACCATCACGGTGAACGACTCCGCCTCCGCGACCAACTTCGCGAACTCCGTCCACACGCTCATGGGCGAGTACGGCTTCGACGGCGTCGACATCGACCTGGAGAACGGCCTCAACCCGACCTACATGACGCAGGCCCTGCGCGCCCTGTCGGCGAAGGCGGGCCCGGACATGATCCTGACGATGGCCCCGCAGACCATCGACATGCAGTCGACGTCGGGTTCGTACTTCCAAACGGCGCTGAACGTGAAGGACATCCTCACGGTCGTCAACATGCAGTACTACAACAGCGGCACGATGCTCGGCTGCGACGGCAAGGTGTACGCGCAGGGCACGGTCGACTTCCTCACCGCCCTGGCCTGCATCCAGCTGGAGAACGGCCTCGACCCGTCCCAGGTCGGCCTGGGACTGCCCGCCTCCACCCGCGCGGCGGGCGGCGGCTACGTCTCCCCGTCCGTGGTCAACAACGCCCTGGACTGCCTGACCAAGGGCACGAACTGCGGCTCCTTCAAGCCGTCGAAGACGTACCCCGACCTGCGGGGCGCGATGACCTGGTCCACCAACTGGGACGCGACGGCGGGCAACGCCTGGTCGAACTCGGTGGGAGCGCACGTACACGCGCTCCCGTAGCCCCGGCCGGCCCGACCGGCCCGGCTGGTCAGTGCGGCTGTTCCCCCTACCGCCGTCGCGGGAGGGGGAACAGCCGCACGGGCACGAGGCTCAGTCGCCCCTTCCCAGGTTCTCGCCCGGCAGGAATCTCTGGCGCACCCAGAGGCTCAGCAGGACCGTCCCACCGACCAGCAGCGGCACCGGATCGCGGGCAGTGGGAGCCAGCACGTGTTCCAGCGCCATGACCGTGCAGACCGTCAGGGGAACGAAGGCCGCCGCACCCTCCATCCCCCACCGCAGCGTCGGACGGGCCATGCCCAGGACGCTCGCCCCGCCGGGCAGCCACGGGCCGGTGGCGATCACCAGCAGCCCCACGGTCTTGCAGGCGTCGACCACCTGACAGTCCGGCTCCCCGACTCCCTGCGGGCCGACGGTCCACAGCTGCAGCGTGTCACCGGCCAGCATGAGGGACAGTCCGACGATCCCCGCCCACAAAGTCGCTCTCCGGTCACTGCGTACGAGACGGCACAGGGCCAGCAGAAAGCTGAGGAACACCAGCTCGACGGCCCACAGGAACACCACCATCCCCTCCCCCGGCAGCCAGCCGCCACCGGTCCCGCTCAGCAGCACCCAACCCGTCATGAACAGGGCCCCGGCCGCGACGACCCCGTCGAGCACCCGCCGCAACAGCACGGGCCGTCCGGTACCCGCGTCGGCCGCGACCACCAGCCCGGCCGTCCCCAGGCCGACCGCCAGTGCCGCTCCGACGACCACCACCGACTCCAGCAGCGACTGCTCGCCCCGGCCCGGGTCAGGTGGATGGGCCTTGAGCACGTCGGCCATCACCCGGTACAAACCTCCGGCCGCCGCCGCGCCCCCGAACAGCAGCAGCCGTGTCCGCACCCGTCCGCTCGTCCACCACGTGCGGAGCACCAGCGAGACCGCCACCGCGCAGCAACCGACGGACGGCCCGAGGGCCACCATCCGCACCACCGCGCTCCCCAACCCCGCCATCAGGCGCGCCTTTCGCCGGTTCCCGCCCGCAGGGCCCTTCCTCCGGTCCTGGAGTCCATCCACAGAACGTAGGAGATCCGCCGCGTGTCACGAACTGAACAAAGGGCCCATTCACCCGTACCGCGTACGAGAAGTGATCTCCGCTTACCGCCGGGCTGACGCACACCGTCAAGGCGCCCCGTACGCCACCGCGCCCACCCTCGGCAGGGTCGCCCACATGCGTGTACCGCCGCCCGGTTCCCTCGCCTCACCGAACCCCCACGTGCCGTCGCAGGCGCGGCAGACGCGGGCCAGGACACGGAGGGCCGCACGGCGGCGGGTGTCGCAGGCGGCGGCCAGGTGGGGGCTGGTGTGGCGGGGGTGGCTGTCGTAGACGATCACTCGGAGGGTGGAGAAGCGGTAGCGAAGGGTGAGGTAGTAGTTCTGGGACTCCGTGAACTGGCATGCCACAGCCGTCAGTTCGCCTACTGCTTGCAGGGCCGGGTCCAGCATGTCCGCCAGGCCGTGCGCCCTCAGCACCTCCCTCGTGGCCGACCGCGCCAGAGCCGGGCTGGACAGTGCGGCGGGGAGCGTGAAGCTGTAGGCCAGGGTTTCGGGGACGGGCGGTGTCGGGTCCGCCGGGTAGGCGGGAGCGGAGGGGCAGCGAGTCGCGGACATGGGGCTCCTTCGTCGGGTCGGGTTCGTCGAGTTGCCGGGCGGTCGGTGGCTCCGTCGCGCGGGCAGACTTGCGCGATGCACTGCCGACCTCGCCGGGTGACCGGTACGTCACTGAATGTAGGACGGTAAGTGGTTCAATTGCCACTGATGGGAGGTAGTTCACCCGCTCGTGGTACGCAGGAGTCGAACCACGGCAGACTGCTGCGACAACCAGAGAAGGGAAGGGCATGCCTCCGAGGACGACACCGACCGAGCGTCAGAGGCGTCTGGGCGCCGAGCTGCGGAGGATGCGTGTCGCGGCGGGTATAACGGCCGACCGGGCAGCCGGACTCCTCGGGCTCGACCGGGCCAAGATCTCCAATATCGAGACGGGTATCCGCACCATCAGCCCGGACCGACTGCGCACTCTGGCCTGCAACTGCGACTGTTCCGACGAGGCCTACATCAATGCACTCGTCAGTATGGCCCGGCCGGAAACACGCGGGTGGTGGGAGCGGTATCGGGGTTCGCTGTCCGCAGGACTGCTCGACATCGCCGAGTTCGAGGCGCAGGCGACGCGCATGCGAACCATTCACATCGCACACATTCCGGGCCTGCTGCAAACCAGCGACTACGCCCTCGAACTCTTCCGGGCCGTACTGCCACCGCTGCCCGAGCACGAAGCGGCACTGCGGCTGGCGTACCGCGTCGAACGGCAGAAGGTGCTGGAAGGAGACGATCCGCCCGAGTACGTCGCTGTCGTCCACGAAGCCGCCGTGCGCATGCAGTTCGGTGGGGCCAAGATCGCGAGAGCGCAGTTGGAGCATCTGATCGCGGTCTCGGAGCGGCCGACCGTGCGGCTGCTGGTCGTACCCTTCACCGCCGGAACCTTCCCGGGATCCGGGCAGATCTTCAACTACCTGGAGGGACCGGTTCCTCAACTGGATACCGTCCAGATCGACAGCACCCACGGGCCGGAATTCCTGAGCGGGGAAGCACAGCTCGCGAAGTACCGTACGCATCTGGACTGGATGGAGCGCATCGCCCTGTCTCCACAGGCATCCCGCGACTTCATCCGGGACGTCGCCAACGGGCTGTGAGGAGACACATCATGGATGACATCACGTGGGAAGAGCCGTTCTGCGGGGAGGGAGCGAGCTGCTTCCGCCTCGGTACCGACCCCACCGGCAACGCCTACATCGCCATAGCCGGTGAGGAGGACGCACCCCTCACCGACAGCCGGGAGGCCCTGCGCCGCATGATCCTCGACATCAAGGCGGGCAAGGCCGACCACTTGTTGTGAAGCCGTATGAAACATTTCCCGGGGCCCACCGCATCAATGAGGTGAAGGCAAGGCAGCACAGGACGACGGTGAGCGCGGGGGAACACGTACATGAGGCAGGACCGGGCGGACGAGTACGCCGAGTTCGCGGCGGCGCGGGCCGGGCATCTGTACCGGTCCGCGTGTCTGCTCACCGCCGGGGACACGCATCTGGCAGAGGATCTCGTGCAGGAGACCTTCGGGCGGATCTACGTGCGATGGGGGCGGGTGTCCCGGGTGGGGAAACCCGCCGCGTACGCGCAGACCGTGCTCACCCGGTCCTTCCTCGCCCATCAGCGGCGGCGCAGCAGCCGTGAGCGGGCGACGGACGTGTTCCCCGACCTGCCGGGCGCCGGCGACGGGGACGCGCCGCTGCGGCTGACCCTGCTGGCCGCACTCTCCGGGCTGCCCGTCAAGGACCGGGCCGTCATCGTCCTGCGGTACTGGGAGGACCGCTCCGTCGAGCAGACCGCCGACGTGCTGAACGTCAGTTCGGCGGCCGTACGGACACGGTGCTCCCGGGCGCTCGGCAAGCTGCGCGAGCTGCTGGGCGAGGACCTCGCGGAGTACGCCAGACCCTGACGCCCCGCCCGCCTCTCGTCCACGGCTCCACGCACGTCTCTACTCGCTCTCACAGCGCTCACCATGCGGAAAGGGTGGCTCGTCATGCCCGAAAACCAGCACCAGGATCCCTTCGAGGAACGGCTCACCGCCGCCCTGCGCGACACCGGCGGTGACTTCCGGGCCGACGGCGCGGCCCTCGTCGCCGGTGGGCGGTCCCGTGGGCGCCGGGCGCTGACGCGGCGCCGGGCCGGGGTGCTCGGCGGGGTGGCCGGGGTCGCCCTGGTCGGGGTGGGCGGGGCGCTGCTCCTGCCGTCGGGGGACTCCTCGGGCCCCGACCGGTCCACTGTGGCCTCCGAGGCGACCTCCCGCCCGTCCGCCTCGGCCGCCCCGCCGCCCGTCTCCGGAGACGCCCTTCTCCAGTCGCTCAAGGAACTGCTTCCCGCGGGGGAGTTCAGCGAGGAGGACGCCCGGGGCTCCGACGAGAAGCCGGGCCCGTACGCGTATGCCGTGTACGAGGACGGGAAGGGCGCGGCCGCGCTCAGCATGGGCCTCGGCCGGGTCGAGCCCGGCAGCGATCAGGCCCGGCAGCTGACGGAGTGTCCGGACAAGACGTTCACCCGGCACGACGCGTGCGACTCCAGCCGGCTGCCCGACGGCTCGCTGCTCAAGCTCTTCCAGGGCTACGAGTATCCCGACCGGCGCGTCGACACCAAGCTCTGGTCCGCCGACCTCGTCACGAGCAAGGGGCATCACGTCTCCCTCAGCGAGTGGAACTCCCCCGCTCAGAAGGGCGCCCCGATCTCGCGGGAGGACCCGCCGTTGTCCACCGCGCAGCTCAAGGAGGTCGTCACGGCGGACGTGTGGCGCCGGGCGGTGGACGCCATCCCGGTCGAGCCGAAGCCTTCCGGGTCCGCCACGCCGGAGTACACGCCGCCGGAGGCCTCCGGCGAGGGCATCTCCTCGATCCTCGCCGGGCTGCTCCCCGAGAAGCTGGACGTCATCAGCAAGGGCGGCCAGGACACCGGGTTCAGCTACGTCGTCGTCGACGACGGCAGCGGTGGGAGCCTCGTCCAGGTCAACGTGCAGCACGGCATGGACGACGTCGCGGGTCAGCTCTACGGCTCCGGCGAGACCCTCCCCGACGGCACCCGCGTCGCCGTGCGGCAGGGGCCCGGCGACGACCGCGTCCCCGGGGTCCTCATGTGGACCGTCGACACCCTGCGGCCCGGCGACGACGGCTTCCGCGTGGTGATCGGCGCGTTCAACAACGACGCCGCGCATGCCCGGCCCACCCGCGAGAACCCCGCGCTGACCATCGACCAGCTGCGGGAGATCGCGCTCAGCCCGGAGTGGGAGAAGCTGCGGTAGCGGAACGGTCCGTTCGGGCCTAGAAGAACTCCGCCCAGTCCTGGTCCCAGACCTGCTTCACGCACAGCACCAGGAAGAGCAGGCCGGCGACGGTCAGCATGCCGTTGCTCAGCCAGCCGTTGCGCCACTCGCGGGGTGTGCGGGAGGAGTTGAGAAGCCAGATCAGGGTGAGGGCGAGGAAGGGCATGAAGGCGGCGCCCAGGACGCCGTAGATGATGATCAGACGGAAGGGCTCGTCCTGGAAGAGCAGGATCATGGGCGGGAAGGTGAGCCAGAGCAGGTAGGCGCGGAAGGACCAGGAGCGTTCGCGGCGGCCCGACGCCAGTTCCGTGGCCCGCGCCTCCCGTTCGCCCCGCCGCCGGGCCAGGAAGTCGGCGAACATCAGGCTGACGCCGTGCCAGACGCCGATCAGGGAGGTGAAGGAGGTGGCGAAGAACCCGATCAGGAAGAGCTTCCCGGTCGCCGTGCCGTACTCGTCCTCCAGGATGTCGCCGAGCTGGATCATGCCCTTGTCGCCGCTCGCGATCGCGATGTTCGCCGAGTGGAGCAGCTCGGCGCCGACCAGGAGCATGGCGATGACGAAGACGCCGGTGGTGGCGTAGGCGACCCGGTTGTCGACGCGCATGACCTTCATCCAGCCCGTGTGCGTCCATCCCTTGGCGTTGACCCAGTAGCCGTAGGCGGCCAGCGTGATGGTGCCGCCCACGCCGCCGATCAGGCCGAGGGTGTTGAGGACCGAGTCCTTCTCGTCCGGGATGACCGGGAGGAGACCGGCGAAGGCGTCTCCGAGGTTGGGGGTGACGCGGATCGCCAGGTAGACGGTCACCACGAACATGACGCCCACCAGGACCGTCATGACCTTCTCGAAGACGTTGTACTTGTTGAACCAGACGAAGACCAGGCCCACCAGGCCGCAGGCGATGCCCCACCACTCGAGGCCCATCACGTCCGGGAAGAGGGCCTGCAGCGGCAGGGCGCTGGACGACATCGCCGCCGCGCCGTAGACGAAGCCCCAGATCACGGCGTAGATCGCGAAGAACCACGCCGTCCAGCGGCCCAGGCTCGCCCAGCCGTCGAAGAGCGTGCGGCCGGTGGACAGATGCCACCGGCCGCACGCCTCCGCGAGGGAGATCTTCACCAGGCAGCCGATGACCGCCGCCCACAGCAGGGTGTAGCCGAAGTTGCTGCCGGCGATCAGGGTCGCGACGAGGTCGCCGGCGCCGACCCCGGTCGCCGCGACGACGATGCCGGGGCCGATATAGCGCCAACTGGATTTACGGGGTGCCGAGTCGAGGTCACGTGGTGCCCCGGTGTCACTGGTGTTGCCCGTGGTGTCCGCCATGCGGGCCAACAAAGCCCATGGAAGGCGGTGGGACAAGGGGGCGTGCGGGGTTCTTCACTCGATCGCTTACTCCTTGCCGCCCACGTCTGCCTTCGCGTCGGCTTCCGTGTCGGATTTCGCGTCGGCTTCCGTCGCGGACTTCGCCTCGGCTTCCGTCGCGGACTTCACGTCGGACTTCGCGGCGTCCTCCGCCTCGGTCTCCGCGTCGGGCTCCGGCTCGGACTTCGCCTCGGACTTCGCCTCGTCCCCCGCCTCGGTCTCCGCGTCGGGCTCCGGCTCGGACTTCGCCTCGGGCTCCGCGTCGTCCGCCGCCTCCCCGTCGTCGAAGTACGCGTCCAGGACCTCGTCCAGGGCGGACTCCCATTCCGGGAAACGGCTCCTGGACGTCGCCTCGATCTCGATCGGGTACCAGCGGCGGTCGGGCGTGTGCACCGTGACGGTGAACCGCTTGCCGAAGCGTCCCGTCTCCGTCTCGACGGCCCCGACCTCGTCCCAGCGGAACTCGCACTTCTGGTCGTCGAGGGCGAGCCGTACGCCCTTGTGGTCGGCGACGATCCTCGCGCGGCGGTCGGACGCCTCGAAGACGGGGCCGTCGGGGGTCTCCGCGTCGTCCGGTTCCGCGGACTTCCCGGTCGGCTCCTCCACGGGCTCCTCGACGGGCGTCTCCCCGACAGCGGCATCCTCCGCGTCGGTGACGTCGTCGGCCTCGGTCTCCGCCTTCTCCGGTCTCACGTCCTCCGGTTCGCCGGACACGGGCGAGCTGAGCCCGGGGATGAATGCCGGGTCGAATCCGGCGCCTTCCAGGGGCTGGCTGGTCGATCCTCTGCGCTGCTCCACAGCGGGCAGTATGGTCGACGAACCTGTGCCGGGCACAGCCAGCCCCGTCATCGTTATCAGACGCCTACACGAAGAGGCTCAGCACCGCGGCGACCACGAACCCGGCCAGCGACAGCACGCTCTCCAGCACGGTCCACGTCTTCAGCGTGTCCCGTTCGCTGATGCCGAAGTACTTGGCGACCATCCAGAAGCCGCCGTCGTTGACGTGCGAGGCGAAGATGGAGCCCGCCGAGATGGCCATGATGACCAGGGCGACGAACGCCTGGGAGTGGTCGCCCTCGGCGAGCAGCGGCGCCACGATGCCCGCCGTCGTCACGATGGCCACCGTCGCCGAGCCCTGGGCGACCCGCAGCACCAGGGAGATCAGGTAGGACAGGACGATCACCGGCAGGCCGACGTCGTTGAAGGTGTCGGAGAGGGCCTGGGCGACTCCGCTGGCGCTGAGGACGGCGCCGAAGACGCCACCCGCGCCGACCACCAGCAGGATGTTGCCGACCGGCTTCAGCGAGGCAGTCGAGACGGTCTCCAGGGACTTGCGGGACCAGCCGCGCCGGATGCCGAGCAGGTAGTAGGCGAGGAACAGGGCGATGGTCAGGGCGACGAACGGGTTGCCGAAGAACTCGATCACCGAGCGGAGGGTGGACTCGTCCAGGGCGATGGAGGAGAAGGTCGCCGCGAGGATGAGGATCAGCGGGGTGCCGATGATGCCGAGGACCGTGCCGAGCGCGACCGGGCTCTCGGTCGGGGCGACACCGGCCTTGGTCTGCTCGTCGATGACGGCCTGCCTGGCCTCCTCGGCGGCCTCGACCATGTCCTGCGGCACGGGCACGAAGATGCGGCGGCCGATCCAGGCGGAGAACGCCCAGGCGGCGAGCACGGCGGGGATGCCGCAGACGATGCCCATGAGGATCACCCAGCCGAGGTCCACCTTCAGCAGGCCGGCGGCAGCCACCGGGCCGGGGTGCGGCGGCAGGAAGGCGTGGGTCATCGACAGGCCGGCGAGCAGCGGCAGGCAGTAGAGCAGGACCGACTTGCCGGAGCGCTTGGCGGCGGCGTAGACGATGGGCGCGAGGACGAAGATGCCCACGTCGAAGAAGACGGGGACGCCGAAGATCAGGCCGGTCAGGCCCATGGCGAGGGGTGCGCGCTTCTCACCGAAGAGGCCCAGCAGGCGGGAGGCCAGTACCTGGGCGCCGCCGCTGACCTCGAGGATGGCGCCGAGCATGGTGCCCAGGCCGATGATGATGGCGACATGGCCGAGGATGCCGCCCATGCCGGACTCGATGGTGGAGACGGCGTCGGACTTCTGGACGGTGCCGAAGAGTTCGGTGACCGACAGGCCGGCGAGCAGGCCGACGGCTATGGAGACGGCGAGCAGCGCGACGAACGGCTGGAGCCGGACCTTGATGATCAGGAAGAGCAGGAGCGCGATGCCGATCGCGGCGACGGTCAGCAGGCCCGCCGTGCCGTCGATCAGGTGGAGCAGGCCGCCTGTGTGGGGCGGGCTCTCCGCCGGGGCGGAGGCGGCGAGCTGGAGGGATATGGGGGACATACGGGGGTCCTCTGGCTAAGCACATAAAGCTTTCGGGCAGGGCGGGGCGCGGCACGGCGCCCCGGGGTGCGGGGCACCGTGCCGTGCGACAGACAACAGACGGTGGGGGGGTGAAGAGGTGAAGACCGAGGGGTGGGTCAGCCGAGGACGGCCAGCGCGTCGATCTCGATGAGGAGTCCGGCGGGCAGACCGACGTAGACGGTCGTGCGCGCGGCGGGCGGCTGGGTGAGGCCCTGCTCCTCGAAGTAGGCGTTGTAGATGTCGTTCATCTCGGCGAAGTGGTCGACATCCGTGAGGTAGACGCGGATCATCATCACGTCGTCCCAGGAGGCGCCGCCCTCCTCCAGGATCGCCTTGACGTTGGCGAGGGTCTGGAGGGTCTGCTCGCGCAGGGTGGGGCCGGCCGGGGTGGGGGCCTTGCCCTCCTCGTGGGGGAGGAAGCCGACCTGGCCGGCGACCTGGAGGATGTTGCCCTTGCGGACGCCGTGGCTGAACTTCGCCGGGGGGACGGTGTGGGTCGGGGGGGTGAGAGCGGTCTTGTCGGTCATGCGGTGACTTCCTTGACTGGGGTCCTGCCGGAGTACTCGCCGCTGATGGCGTCCGCCGTACGGCGCACCAGCGGGAGCAGGGTGAGGAGTTCGTCGGCGGTGACGACGACGTTCGGCGCGGAGACCGACATGGCGGCCGTCACCCGGCCGTCGGCGCCCCGGATGGGCGCGGCGACGCAGTTGATGGACTCCTCGTGGCCACCGAGGTCGGTGGCCCAGCCCTGTTCGCGCACCTTGGCCAGTTCCTTGAGGAAACCGTCGGCGTTCGGTGTCGAACGGGCCGTGTACAGGGGGTAGTCGAGTTTCTCGGCCACGGCCCGGCGCTCGTTCTCGGGGAGGTCGGCGAGCAGCAGCTTGGCCACGGCCGCGACGGTGATGGCGACGGGCTTGCCGATCCGCGAGTACATGCGGACCGGGTAGCGGCTCTCCACCTTGTCGATGTAGAGGACCTCGTTCTCCTCGTGGACGGCGAGGTGAACGGTGTGTCCGCACTGCTCGTTGAGGCGTATGAGGTGGGGGTGGGCGATCTCGCGGACGTCGAGGTTCTCCATCGCCTCCTGGGCGAGGGCGATGAGCCGGGCGCCGAGGCGGTAGTGCTGGTCGGACTGGCGGTAGACGAAGCCGTGCTCGTGGAGGGTGCGCAGCAGGCGCAGCGCCGTGGACTTGTGGACGCCGAGCCGGTCGGCGACCCGGCCCAGGTCGGCGGGGCCCTCGGCGAGCAGCGGCAGGATGCTCAGCGCGCGGTCGACGGTCTGACTCATGGCGTACGTACCTCCTCCTCGGCCCTCTCGCCGGCCTGTGTCCAGCCGGGGCCGAGTCGCAGTCTCCCCCACGCGGCGTCGTCTAGGGCGGCCAGGCGGTCGGCGTGGTGCCGGGCGGGAGGGGTGGCGAGGTCGCCGGGGGCGGTGAGGGCGGCGGCGGCCATCAGGTGGCCGTGGCGCAGGCGCTCGCGCACGGGCAGGTCGCGCAGGGTGGCGGAGAGGAACCCGGCGGCGAAGGCGTCGCCCGCGCCGACGGCGGCGACGACGTCGACGGTGAGGGCGGGGACGGTGGTGACGTGCGGTCCGTGGAAGGCGGTGGCGCCGGTGGCGCCCTGCTTGACGACGAGCAGCTCGGGCTCGGGCAGCGCGGCGCGCACGGCCTCGGGGCCGCCCAGTCCCCAGGCCTCGTCCTCGCCGACGAAGACGAGGTCGGCGCCGCGCGCCAGCTCCAGGAGCACCTCGGGGCCGTCCTCGGCGTCGCGCCACAGTCCCGGGCGGTGGTTGACGTCGAAGGAGACGAGGGGCCGGCCGGGGCGGCGGGTGGTGAGTTCGCGCATCAGGGCGAGGCAGTCGGCGGAGAGCGCGGGGGTGATGCCGGAGAGGTGCAGGACGCGCCCCGAGCGGATCGTGTCGAGGTCCATGTTGCGCACCGACATCGCGGAGGCGGCCGAGCCCGCCCGGTAGTACGCCACCTCGTGGGCGTCGGTGGCGCGGTCGCCGGCGGTGCGGAAGTAGACGCCGGTCGGGCGGCCGGGGTCGCGGCGGACCGCGGAGACGTCGACGCCGTAGGCGCCGATCGCCTCGGTGAGGTGGTCGCCGAAGCCGTCGGCGCCGACCCGGCCGACCCAGCGGACGGTGTGCCCGGCGGCGGCCAGCACGCAGGCCACGTTGGACTCGGCGCCGCCGATGGCCCGGTCGAAGGAGGGGACGTCGGCGAGGCGCCCGGGCACGGAGGGGAGGAAGGTGACCATGGACTCGCCGAGCGCGACGACGTCCACCGTGTCGGGGGCGGTGCTGCGGGGTCCGTCGACGGTCACGATGGTCATGGCTCCTAGTCGCGTCTCGCGGGCGGCGTCTCCGTTGACCCCGCGTTCGCCGAGATGTTAGACAGCAGTAAGCGATATACGCAACGATCGTTGCAATATTTGCAACGCATCAGATCAGGGAGGCTCCATGGCCCTCGATACCGGCACCGAAGCTCTCGCCCGTCTGGGCGAGGAGCGCGTCGACCACCGTTTCAAGGGCCTCCCGCCGGACGCCGACGGCCTGACCGTCACCGAGCTGGCCGGTCAGCGCCGCAACCTCTTCACCGGCGGTTTCGCCACCCCCGTGCTCGCCCTGTCCGCCGAGCGCCTGGAGCACAACCTCGCGCTGATGGAGACGTACGCCGCCCGGCACGGCCTCGCCTTCGCGCCGCACGGCAAGACCTCCATGGCCCCGCAGCTCTTCCACCGCCAGATCGAGCACGGCGCCTGGGGCATCACCCTCGCCGTGCCGCACCAGGTGCGGGTCGCCCGCGCCTTCGGTATCCGGCGGATCTTCCTCGCCAACGAGCTGGTCGACGCCGCCGCCCTGCGTTGGATCGCCTCTGAGCAGGACGCCGACCCGGACTTCCGCTTCGTCTGCTACGTCGACTCCGTGCGCGGCGCCCGACTGATGGACGCCGCGCTGACCGACGCGGGCCCCTCGCGCCCGGTGGACGTCGTGGTCGAACTGGGCGCCGGCGAGGGCGCCCGGACCGGGGTGCGCACCGAGGCCGAGTGCGCTGCGGTCGCCGACGCGGTGGCCGGCGCGCGGACGCTGCGGCTGGCCGGTGTCGCCGGGTACGAGGGCGAGGTGCCGGACGCCGACCCGGAGCGGGTGCGCGCGTGGCTGCGGCGGCTGGTCGCGCTCGCCGTGGACTTCGACAAGGCGGGGCGGTTCGCCGACCTGGAGGAGATCGTGCTGAGCGCGGGCGGCAGCGCCTGGTTCGACGCGGTGGCCGACGTGTTCGCCGAGGTCCCCGACCTCTCCCTGCCCGTGCTGAAGCTGCTGCGCTCGGGCGCGTACGTCTCGCACGACGACGGGCACTACCGCGAGGTGACCCCCTTCAACCGCGTCCCCGACGAGGGCGCCCTGGAGCCGGCGTTCCGGCTGTGGACGCAGGTCGTCTCCCGCCCCTCGCCCGGCCAGGCCTTCGCCAACGCGGGCAAGCGGGACGCGGCGTACGACCTCGACCTGCCGTTCGCGCAGGCGGTGCGCCCGGCGGACGGCGGTCCGGAGCGGGCGGCGACCGGCATCACGGTGAACGGCCTGTCCGACCAGCACGCCTGGCTGCGCACCGCGCCGGAGGCGGACCTGGAGGTCGGCGACTGGGTGGGGCTGGGCCTGTCCCACCCGTGCACGTCCTTCGACAAGTGGCAGCTGATCCCCCTCGCGCAGGCGGACGGGACGGTCGTCGACTACATCCGTACGTTCTTCTGATCCGTACGTTCTTCTGATCCGTACGTTCTTCTGGCAGGACTTCGCAAAGGAGCGAAACATGGAAGAGCTGGTCATCCGGGACGCCGACGTCGTGGACGGCTCCGGCGGCGACTCCTACCGGGCCGACGTCGTGGTCGACGGCGGCCGGATCGTCTCGATCGTCAAGGAGGCGGCGGCCGCCGGCTGCCAGCGCCCCGAGGCACGCCGGGAGGTGGACGCCGAGGGCCTGATCCTGGCCCCCGGCTTCATCGACATGCACGCGCACAGCGACCTGGCGCTGCTGCGGGACCCCGACCACAGCGCCAAGGCCGCGCAGGGCGTCACCCTGGAGGTCATCGGCCAGGACGGGCTGTCGTACGCGCCGGTCGACGACCGAACCCTCGGCGAGGTGCGCCGCGCCATCGCCGGGTGGAACGGCCCCGGCGACGACGTCGACTTCGACTGGCGGTCGGTCGGCGAGTACCTGGACCGGCTCGACCGGGGCATCGCGGTGAACGCCGCCTACTTGATCCCGCAGGGCACGGTGCGCGCCCTCGCGGTCGGCTGGGACGACCGGGAGGCGACACCCGCCGAGCTGGAGCGGATGCGCCGGCTGGTCGCCGAGGGCATGGAGCAGGGCGCGGTCGGCATGTCGTCCGGGCTGACGTACACGCCCGGCATGTACGCCAAGGACGCGGAGCTGACCGAGCTGTGCCGGGTGGTGGCGTCGTACGGCGGCTACTACTGCCCGCACCACCGCTCGTACGGCGCCGGGGCCCTGACGGCGTACGAGGAGATGGTGGAGCTGACCCGGCAGGCCGACTGCCCGCTGCACCTGGCGCACGCCACCATGAACTTCGGCGTCAACAAGGGCAGGGCACCCGAGCTGCTGACGCTCCTCGACGACGCGCTCGCGGCCGGCGCGGACATCACCCTCGACACCTACCCGTACACCCCCGGCTGCACCACCCTCGTGGCGCTGCTGCCGAGCTGGGCGAGCGAGGGCGGGCCGGAGCGGATCCTCGAGCGGCTGGCGGACGACGACACCGCCGAGCGGATCCGGCACCACATGGAGGAGATCGGCGCCGACGGCTGCCACGGCGTGCCCGTGGAGTGGGAGACGATCGAGATCTCCGGGACGGGCGACCCCGCCCTGGCCGAGTACGTCGGCCGTACGGTCCTGGAGTCGGCCCGGCTGCGCGGCGAGACCCCGTGGGCGGTCACCCGCCGCCTGCTGCTGACCGACCGGCTGGCGCCGACCATACTCCAGCACGTCGGCCACGAGGAGAACGTGCGCGCGATCATGCGGCACCGGGTCCACACCGGCGGTTCGGACGGCATCCTCCAGGGCAGCAAGCCGCACCCGCGCGCCTACGGCACCTTCCCTCACTACCTCGGCCACTACGTGCGCGAGCTGGGCGTGCTGTCGCTGGAGGAGTGTGTCGCCCACCTCACCTC
Organism: Streptomyces marokkonensis; assembly: GCF_039539045.1. NCBI lineage: Bacteria > Bacillati > Actinomycetota > Actinomycetes > Kitasatosporales > Streptomycetaceae > Streptomyces > Streptomyces marokkonensis. The sequence goes on along the minus strand of NZ_BAABCQ010000048.1, from coordinate 20,652 downwards.
GCGCCCGGCCGCGCGGCTGCGGCTGCCGGACCGCGGGCTGGTCCGCGAGGGGTACCGGGCCGACCTGGTGCTCTTCGACCCGGCGACGGTCGCGGCGGGCAGCACGTTCGAGGACCCGCGCGTGCTGCCGACGGGCATCCCGTACGTGCTGGTGGACGGGCGGTTCGTGATGGAGGACGGGCGGCGCACGGACGTACTGGCGGGGCGGTCGGTGCGGCGGACTCCGCGGTAACGCCTTCTGGGCGGTCACCGGTCGTTACCCGCCGGTGACCGCCCGGGTCACTGCCCGGCGGCAGCCCTGCCGCTGCGGCGAAGTCGTCGGGAATCCACCCGAACCACACGTCCCACGTGGCGGACAACACGGCCCATGAGGTGCATCCGGGTCGTAAGCTCACGGACATGCAGGTGATCCAGTCGACCAAGCTCGCCAACGTCTGTTACGAGATCCGGGGCCCGGTGCTCGAGGAGGCGATGCGGCTGGAAGCGGCCGGGCACCGCATCCTGAAGCTGAACACCGGCAACCCGGCCGCCTTCGGCTTCGAGTGCCCGCCGGAGATCCTCGAGGACATCCTCCGCAACGTGTCGACGGCCCACGGGTACGGCGACGCGAAGGGCCTGCTGGCGGCGCGCCGTGCGGTCGTCATGCACAACCAGACCCTTGGCATCGAGACGGACGTCGAGCACGTCTTCATCGGTAACGGCGTCTCCGAGCTGATCGTGATGGCGATGCAGGGGCTGCTGGACGACGGCGACGAGGTCCTGGTCCCGGCACCCGACTACCCCCTGTGGACGGCCGCCGTCTCACTCTCCGGCGGTACGGCGGTGCACTACCGGTGCGACGAGCAGTCCGACTGGATGCCGGACCTCGCGGACGTGGAGCGGAAGATCACCGACCGCACCAAGGCGCTCGTCATCATCAACCCGAACAACCCGACGGGCGCGGTGTACGACGAGGCGGTGCTGCGCGGGCTGACCGACATCGCGCGCCGGCACAACCTGCTGGTCTGCTCCGACGAGATCTACGACAAGATCCTGTACGACGAGGCCACGCACACCCCGACCGCTTCGATCGCCCCGGACCTGCTCACCCTCACCTTCAACGGCATGTCGAAGGCGTACCGGGTGGCCGGCTACCGCGTCGGCTGGATGGCGGTCTCCGGCCCGCGCGCGCACGCCGAGTCCTACCTCGAGGGTCTGACGGTCCTGGCGAACATGCGGCTGTGCGCCAACATGCCGGGCCAGCACGGCGTGGTGGCGGCGCTCAGCGGGCGGCAGACCATCAACGAGCTGGTCCTGCCGGGCGGGCGGCTGCGGGAGCAGCGGGACGCCGCCCACGAAGCGCTGACCAGCATTCCGGGCGTGACCTGCGTGAAGCCGAAGGGTGCGCTGTATCTCTTCCCGCGGCTCGACCCCAAGGTCTTCAAGATCAAGGACGACCGGCGGATGGTCCTGGACCTGCTGCGCCAGGAGAAGATCATGGTGGTCCAGGGCACCGGCTTCAACTGGCCCGACCCCGACCACTTCCGGGTGGTGACTCTGCCGACCGCCAGTGACCTGCGCGAGGCGGTGGGCAGGATCGGGAACTTCCTGGACGGCTACGGCCAGCCCTGAACCAGGTCCTGGCCTCCGCCGACTTCCCACCTCCGCCGACTTCCCACCTCCGCCAACTTCCCACCTCCGTCAACTTTCCGACCTCCGTCAACTTTAGATTGATTCCAATGTAGGATGGTTTCCTGAAGCACTCAGGAGGCCCTCCCATGTACGAACCGATCCGCACCAGGTCCGTGCACAGCACGATGGCCGGCAGCACCTCGGACTTCCCGCACCGGTCCCGGGAGGAAGAGCTGGACATCCAGCTCGCGGGCCACCTCACGGCACTGCTCGCCGTCACGGACGAGCTGCGCGCGCTGGGATCCTCCACCGACCTGGACACCGCCGCCGACCGGCTCGCCGAGCAGGTGGCCCGGCTGCGGGGAGGGCCGACGCCGGTCCGCGTGCTGGTGACCGCCGCCCGCCCCGAACCGCATCCGGCGGCCCTGCACCGGCGGGCGCACACCCTTGCGGGCCGCGCCCTGGTGGTGGCGGCCTCCCGTGCCGACACGGCGGTCGCGATCCTGACCGCCGAGCGCATGGACGCACACGCCGCCACCCTGGAGCCGCGCGAACTCGCGTCCAGCTGAGCCCGTTCCCCACGGGCTCCGCCCCTTGAGCCCGCACCGGGCTCCCCCACACGGCCCCGGTCCGCGCGCACCCGCAGCGACGCGCGGACCGGGTGCCACTCACCGTGTGACTTGAGCGGGGGTTCCCTCTCGGCGCCGTTGGACTGCTCCTAGTCGGGTGGCCGCGGGCCGTGGGGGCTGGCCGCGCGGTTCCCCGCGCCCCTTCGGGGGCGCTTCCTTCGGGGCGTTGCGCGTCCGGGGCCGGTACGACACCCCCCGTTCACGGGCGCACGTCAGGAATGTTGAGTTCCGGGAGCATGCTCCGCGTGTGAGACGTATCTCGGGAATCGTCCTCGCGGTCCTGCTGATCGGCGGCGTGGTGGCAGCCGTCGTCGCGGGGCGGCAAGCGGAGGACAAAGCCACGGCAACGAAGACCGTGCGCGCGGTCATCGGGTCGGAGAAGGAAGCCTTCTTCGCCGACCCCGATGTGGTGAAGGCCCTCGCCGCCAAGGGCTACACCGTACGGACGGAGACCTCCGGGTCCTGGGCCATGGAGGAGCTCGACCTGGGGGGTCACGATCTCGCCTTCCCGTCCAGCCAGGCCCCGGCCGACGAGCTCGCCGACAAGTACGGCGTGCGCAAGCCGCTGCCCCGGCCCTTCTATTCGCCGATCGTCGTGGTCACCCACCGCGACACCGCCCGGGTTCTCGCGGCGAACGGGCTCGCCACGCTCGACCGCAGCCGGGGCGGCACCCTGAAGATGGACGCCTACCTCGACGCGGCCCGCGCCGACCGCACCTGGCAGCAACTGAAGGGGACCGAGAAGCACGGCGCGCTGACCGGGACCGTGTACATCGCGACGACGGACCCGGAGACCTCCAACTCCGGCGCCCTCTACCTGGCCGCCGCCTCCTACGTGGCGAACGGCAACCGGGTGGTCGCGAGCGACGCCGACGTGGACCGGACCGCGTCCCTGATGCGCAAGCTGACCCGGGTCCAGGGCGCCCAGAAGTCCAGTACGGAGGCGCTGTTCTCGGACTTCACCAGCGGCGTCGGCGACCCGCTGGTGCTGGTGTACGAGTCACAGGTCGCCTCGCTGCTGCGGGAGGGCGGCAGGCTCGTCGGGGACCTGGCCGTCCTCTACCCGGACACCACCGCCACCAGCGACCACACCGTCGTACCGCTCACCGAGGAGGGCCGCGCAGTCGGTGAACTCCTCACCGACGACCCGCGACTGCGGGAACTGGCCGTCCGGCACGGATTCCGGCCGCAGGGCGCCGGCGCCGAGTTCACCAAGGCGACCGAGGCCCACACCGCGCATCTCAACCAGCAGCTGACCGGCGTCCGGCAGGCGCCCGTGCCCACCTCCGAGGTGCTGCGCGAGATGGCCCGCCGGGCGCGCGGATAACAGCGGACCACAGGGGGACCGACCAAGTGACCGGCACCGAGAACGACTTCACGCTCACCCTCACCCCGCCCGAGCCCGTCGCCCCGGTGCCTCGGGAGAAGGCCGGCGGGCTCGTGCCCGTCGACGACGGGGCCCGCGCGGACATGACCCGCAAGGCCGCCGCCTACGTCGATGGGCTCGCCGCGCTCGACGCCCGGTCGCCGGAGTTCGCCGGCAAGGTCGGCGAGATCACCGGGCTCGGCGCCGCCGAGATGCGCACCGCCGCCTCGCAGTCCAACCGCATGCTGGAGCGCACCGTACGCAGCCTGCCCGACCGGGGCGGCGACGCCCAGGCGCGGGTCGCGGGCTCGCTGGTGGAGCTGCGGCGGGTGGTGGAGGACCTGGACCCGCGCGAGCTGTCCGCCGCCAAGGGACGCACGTTCCTGTCCAGGCTGCCCGGCGGCAACAAGCTGCGCGACCACGTCGCCAAGTACGCCTCCGCACAGGGCACCCTGAACAGGATCGTGGGATCGCTGCGCGGTGGCCAGGACGAACTGCGCCGCGACAACGCCGCGTTGCAGACCGAGCGGGTCCGCCTGTGGGAGATCATGGGCAAGCTCCAGGAGTACGTCGTACTCACGGAGGCCCTGGACACGGCCGTCGAGCAGCACGTGGCCGCTGTGGAGCCGACCGACCCGCAGGCCGCCGACGCCCTGCGCGCGGACGTCCTCTTCCCGGTCCGGCAGAAGCACCAGGACCTGCTCACCCAGCTCGCGGTGTGCGCTCAGGGCTACCTCGCCATGGACGTCGTACGCCGCAACAACGAGGAACTGGTCAAGGGCGTCGACCGGGCGGCCACGACCACGGTGTCCGCGCTGCGGATCTCCGTGATGCTGGCCTCCGCGCTGGACCACCAGAAGAAGGTCGTCGAACAGGTCGACGCGTTGCGCGGGACGACGGAGGACCCGATCCGGGGCAACGCGGAGATGCTGGCGACCCAGAGCGGGGAGACCCAGCGCATCGCCGCCGACCCGGCGGTGGGGGCCGAGACCCTGCGCACCGCCTTCCAGCAGATCTACCGCACCCTCGACGCCATCGACACCTACAAGGCCCGGGCGACGGAGGCGATGGCGGCGACCGTGGAGTCCCTCACCGGGGAACTGCGGCACGCGAGCGGCTACCTGGAGCGCAGCCGCTCGCAGGGAGCCCTTGAGTCCCGGGAAGGAGGGCTCGGATGAGACGCGCCCTCGCCGTCTGCCTCACCGCCGTCGCCCTCCTCACCGCCTGCACGACGCAGGAGAAGGGGGACGGAACGGACGGAAGGCCGACTCCCGGGGCGCCCGGCAGTGCCGAGCCCGGCACCCTGCGTGTCCTCGCCTCCAGCGAGCTGACCGACATGGCCCCCGTGCTGGAAGACATCCGCGAGGAGACCGGCATCACCGTCCGCCTCACCCCCATCGGCACCCTCGACGCCGTCGACCTGCTGGCGACGGGCAGGGCGGACGGGAAGTACGACGCGCTGTGGCTGTCGTCCAACGACTCGCTGCGACTGCGCCCCGAGGCGGCGAAGCGGGTCGTCTCCGAGACGCCGGTGATGACCAGCCCCGTCGCCGTGGGCGTGAAGGACGCCACCGCCGCGAAGCTGGGCTGGCGAGCCGGGCAGGTCACCTGGTCCCGGGTCGAGCAGGCCGTCGCCGACGGGAAGCTCACCTACGGCATGACCGACCCCGCCCGCTCCAACTCCGGCTTCGCCTCGCTCGTCTCGGTCGCCTCCGCGCTCTCCGGCGCCCAGTCCGCGCTCACGGACGCGGACGTGGCGAAGGCGACCCCGCGGCTGCGGGAGTTCTTCGCCGGGCAGAAGCTGACCTCGGGTTCGTCGGGCTGGCTGGCGACGGCGTACGAGCGACGCGGGAACGTCGACGCGCTGCTCAACTACGAGTCCGTCCTCAAGGGCATCGAGGGCCTCACCGTCTTCCGCCCCACCGACGGCGTGGTCACCGCCGACTACCCGCTCTCCACACTCGCCTCGACACACGCCACGACCCGCGAGAACGTCCGCCGCGTCGCCGAGGCGCTGCGCACCCCGGAGATCCAGCGGAAGATCACCCGCGGCACGCACCGCCGCCCGGTCCTCGCCTCCGTGCCGCCCGCGCCCGGCCTGGACACGAGCCGACGTCGCGAACTGCCCTACCCGGGCACCCGGTCCGTCGCCGACGGCCTGCTCGACGCGTACGAGAACGATCTGCGCCGACCGTCCCGGACGGTGTACGTCCTCGACACCTCCGGTTCGATGGAGGGCGAGCGGCTGCGACGGCTGAAGGAGGCGCTCACCGCCCTCACCGGCGACTTCCGCGACCGCGAGGAGGTGACGCTGATGCCGTTCGCAACGGACGTGAAGCGGGTGGCGACCCACGTCGTGGACCCCGCCGACCCGGGCACCGGGCTGGACGGCATCCGCCGGGACACCAAGGGCCTGACCGCGCGGGGCGACACCGCGATCTACACCTCGCTGGAGAGGGCGTACGACCATCTCGGCGGCGGCCGGGACACGTTCACCTCGATCGTGCTGATGACGGACGGCGAGAACACCACCGGCGCCGACGCGGCCGACTTCGACCGCTTCTACGGCTCACTGAGCGAGGCCCGGCAGGAGATCCCGGTCTTCCCCGTCCTCTTCGGCGACTCCGACCGCACGGAGCTGACACACATCGCCGAACTGACCGGCGGCCGGCTCTTCGACGCGCAGAAGGGCGCCGCGGACGCCGCCTTCGAGGAGATCCGTGGCTACCAGTAACAACAACGGCGCCGGCCGGGCCTGGGCGTTTCTCGAGTCCCGCAAGAACCTGACCGGCAGCGCCTGCGGGCTGGCGGGCGTGGCGCTGACCTTCACGGGGGTGGCGGGCCCGTACTGGCCCGTGGTCGTCGTCGGCCTGTACGGCGCCGGCGCGCTTCTCGCCCCGCCGGAGCGGACCGCGCCGCCCTCCTTCCCCGACCCGTCGGCCCAGCTGTCGGCCCAGTTGGAGGAGGTGCGCGGCGACTTCGGCCGGCTGCGCGCCTATCTGGCCGACGTCGAGCTGCCGCCGGCTGTCGAGGAGCACCTCACCGGGCTGACCGGCCTGCTGGCCGCGCTGCTGGAGCCCGGCTGGGTCGCCGAGGTGCTCGCGGCCGACCCGGACGGGGTGCACTCGGTGTCGCGGGCGGTGCGGCAGGACGTGCCGGAGGCCGTCGACGCATACGTGCGCGCCCGCTGGTGGACGCGGATGACGCCGGGGCAGGAGCCACCGGAGCGGCATCTGGAGCGGCAGCTCGCGCTGCTGCACGAGGAGGCGGAGCGGCTGACCGCCCAGCTGCGGGAGACCGAGGCGCGGCGGCAGGAGTCCCACACGCGGTACCTGGAGGACCGCTCGGGCTGACAGACGGTGCACGGTCCGTGCCGACGTGCGGTGAACGCCGAAGGGCCGGGTCCGTCGCACGCCGTTGTGCGGGGACCCGGCCCGAGCGGGACTCCCCCCACGCTCCGGGGTACTGCGAGCTACTGGAACGGGGAGGGAACCCCCTCGCGGCCTGCCTTCGTGACGACTCGCGGGTCAGGGCTAGTCGGACCGGCCGCGGAGCTGGGTGGGTGACGGGGTGGCGGTCAGCCCAGGCGCTTCACCAGGTTGTGGTACTGGTCCCACAGCTCGGTGGGCGTGTGGTCGCCGAAGGTGTTGAAGTGGTCGGGGACGAGCGCCGCCTCCTCGCGCCACACCTCCTTGTCGACGCTGAGCAGGAAGTCCAGGTCGGAGTCGGCGAGGTCGAGGCCGTCGGTGTCGAGGGACTCCCTGGTCGGCAGGACACCGATCGGGGTCTCCACACCGTCCGCCTTGCCCTCCAGGCGCTCCACGATCCACTTCAGGACGCGGCCGTTCTCACCGAAGCCGGGCCAGACGAACCTGCCCCGGTCGTCCTTGCGGAACCAGTTGACGTAGTAGATCTTCGGCAGCTTGGACTGGTCCTTGTCCTTGGCCACGTCGACCCAGTGCCCCATGTAGTCGCCCATGTTGTAGCCGCAGAACGGCAGCATGGCGAACGGGTCGCGGCGCAGTTCGCCGACCTTGCCCTCGGCGGCGGCGGTCTTCTCGGAGGCCACGTTGGCGCCGAGGAAGACGCCGTGGTTCCAGTCGAAGGACTCGGTGACCAGCGGTACGGCGGTGGCGCGGCGCCCGCCGAAGAGGATCGCCGAGATCGGCACGCCCTTGGGGTCCTCCCACTCCGGCGCGATGATCGGGCACTGCGCGGCGGGGGTGGTGAAGCGGGCGTTGGGGTGCGCGGCGGGCGTCCCGGACTCGGGGGTCCAGTCGTTGCCCTTCCAGTCCGTCAGGTGGGCGGGCGTCTCCTCGGTCATGCCCTCCCACCACACGTCGTTGTCGTCGGTGAGGGCGACGTTGGTGAAGACGGAGTTGCCCCACAGGGTCTTCATCGCGTTGGCGTTGGTGTGCTCACCGGTGCCGGGCGCGACGCCGAAGAAGCCGGCCTCGGGGTTGATGGCGTACAGGCGGCCGTCCTCGCCGAAGCGCATCCAGGCGATGTCGTCGCCGATCGTCTCGACGGTCCAGCCTGAGATCGTGGGCTCCAGCATCGCGAGGTTGGTCTTGCCGCAGGCCGACGGGAAGGCGGCGGCGACGTACTTGGGCTCGACCCGGCTGGAAGCAGAGGGCGGCGGGGTCAGCTTCAGCACCAGCATGTGCTCGGCGAGCCAGCCCTCGTCGCGGGCCATGACGGAGGCGATGCGCAGGGCGTAGCACTTCTTGCCGAGCAGGGCGTTGCCGCCGTAGCCGGAGCCGTAGGACCAGATCTCGCGGTCCTCGGGGAAGTGCGAGATGTACTTGGTGCTGTTGCACGGCCACGGAACGTCCTCCTGGCCCTGCTCCAGCGGGGCGCCGAGGGTGTGCACGGCCTTGACGAAGAAGCCGTCGTCGCCGAGCTCGTCCAGGACCGGCTGTCCCATGCGGGTCATGGTGCGCATGGAGACGGCGACGTACGCGGAGTCGGTGATCTCCACGCCGAGCGCGGAGAGCGGGGAGCCGAGCGGGCCCATGCAGAAGGGCACGACGTACATGGTCCGGCCGCGCATCGAGCCGCGGAACAGGCCGCCCCCGCCACCCGTCCCCCGAAAGATCTCCCGCATCTCGGCGGGGTCCTTCCAGTGGTTGGTCGGGCCGGCGTCCTCCTCCTTGGCGGAGCAGATGAAGGTCCGGTCCTCGACACGCGCGACGTCGGAGGGGTCGGAGGCCGCGTAGTAGGAGTTCGGGCGCTTGATCGGGTCGAGCCTGCGGAAGGTGCCCTTCTCGACGAGCTCCCCGCACAGGCGCTCGTACTCGGCCTCGGATCCGTCACACCAGACCACTTCGTCCGGCTGGGTCAGTTCGGCGATCTCGTTCACCCACGAGATCAGCTCCTGGTGGTTGGTGGGGACGGGGGGAGCAGCGATGTCGCGCGCCACGATTGCTCCTAAATGAGGGTCTTTTGTTGGGAGGCCCCGTGGGGGCTGCGACCCGGATGCGTGACGTCGTCCTCTTGGGCGCTCATCCGGTGTCGACCGCACTCATTTGATCATCCGACGCGAGCGCCCATCTGTCCAGAGGGCGTCACACCTGAGCGGAGTGAGGATCGCCACGTGTTCTCGCCGGACGCCTGAGGGGCCTGAGGGGTGCGTGGCCGGGTACCCCGTGAGACGATGACCACTCGGCACCCACGAACGTCCGTACTGATGCGTAACTTACGGTTCCGTAGGTACGATGCCCCTATGACTGCGTCCGCCCCCGACGCGCCCAGGGACACGCCGGCCGCCGGCCGCGGCCCTGTAGCGCTCGATCTGCCGCATCCGGTCAAGCCGAAGTTGCGCGGCTGGCTGCATCTCGGCATGTTCCCGGCCGTCCTCGTCGCGGGCCTGGTGCTCACCGCCCTCGCCGAGTCGACCGAAGCACGCATCGCCTGCGGGATCTTCGTCCTGACGGCCTGTCTGCTGTTCGGCGTCAGCGCCCTCTACCACCGGGGCGACTGGAGCCCGCGGATGGACGGCGTACTGCGCCGCCTCGACCACGCCAACATCTTCCTGATCATCGCGGGCACCTACACCCCGCTCACGATGCTCCTGCTCCCCGAGGCCAAGGGCCAGTGGCTGCTGTGGGGCATCTGGGCCGCCGCCGCGGCGGGCATCCTCTTCCGCGTCTTCTGGGTCGGCGCCCCGCGCTGGCTCTACACCCCGTGCTACCTCGCCATGGGCTGGGCGGCCGTCTTCTACCTCCCCGAGTTCATGCGGGCCGGCGGCATCGCCGTCCTGGTGCTGGTGATCGCGGGCGGGCTGCTCTACAGCGCGGGCGGCGTGATCTACGGCCTCAAGCGGCCCAACCCGTCACCGCGCTGGTTCGGCTTCCACGAGGTCTTCCACTCCTTCACGCTGGCGGCCTTCATCGCGCACTACGTGGGGATCTCGCTGGTCGCTTACTAGGCGCTCCCGCCGAGCGGCCCGCGCCCCGGACGCCCCGGGGCGCGGGCCGCCGGCCTCGGAAAAGACCGGGGCCGTGCCCCTCCCCCATGGCATCCTGGCCGGGTGAACGGTCCCGAGATCCACGTCGAGTTCGCCCCGGAACTGCACCTGTTCGTCCCGCGCGCCCGCCCCACCGGCGCCGCCCGCGCGGCCACCGACGGCGTCTCCACGCTCGGCCATGTCGTCGAGTCCCTCGGCGTCCCGCTCACCGAGGTCGGCACGCTCCTCGTGGACGGCCGCGAGGTGCCGCCCGGACACGTCCCCACGGGCGGCGAGTCGGTCAGCGTACGGCCCGTCGAACACCCCCAGCGGGTCCCGGGCGCTCCCCTGCGTTTCCTGCTCGACGTGCACCTCGGCACCCTCGCCCGCCGGCTGCGGCTGCTCGGCGTGGACACGGCGTACGAGTCGACCGACCTCGGCGACCCGGCGCTCGCCGCGCTGTCCGCGGCCGAGAAGCGGGTCATGCTCAGCCGCGACCGCGGCCTGCTGCGCCGCCGCGAGCTGTGGGCCGGCGCCTACGTCTACGGCAACCGCCCCGACGACCAGCTCCAGGAGGTCCTGGACCGGTTCCGCCCCGAGCTGCTCCCGTGGACCAGGTGCACCGCGTGCAACGGACTGCTGGAGGAGGCCACCAAGGAGGAGGTGGCCGACCAGCTCAAGGGCGGTACCGAGCGGTCGTACGACGTGTTCGCGCGGTGCCGGGCGTGCGGGCGCGCGTACTGGAAGGGCGCGCACCACGAGCAACTGGAGGCCATCGTGGAGGCGGCGCTGCGCCGGGGTACTCAGGGTGGTTGAGTACGGCGGTTGAGTATTCGCGCAGGTCACCGGGGGCGGCCGGCGCGGTGGGATGGGCGATATGAGTTCCCCGAGTTCCCCGTCGCCCCGCTCCGCGGCGCGGACCGCCCCCGCACCCGCGCCCTGGCCCGCCACCGGACCGCGGTCCCCCGCCCGCGCCCTGACCGTGTGCTCCGTGGCCGGGCTCGTCCTGCTCCTGCCGACCGTCCTCGCCGCGTGGCTCGCCGTGTTCGCCTCCGAACACGGCGGCGACTGTCTGATGTACGGCGAGCGGTGCCAGACCGTCCCCGGCACGGTGCTGTGGGCCTGCTTCTGGGCGGCGGTCGGGCTGGGCGTAACGGCACTGGCCTGGCCCCGCACCCGGTGGACGTCCGCCAGGTGCTGGGCCGTCGGCCTGCAGTGGGGTGCCCAGCTCACGCTGGGCGCCCTGATCCTCAGCGGCGCCTGAGGTCCCCCTTGCCGCAGGCGGTGCCGTCCCCGTCCGGGTCCAGACGCAGCGGGTCGTCCTGGCCGTTGACCTCCAGGCGGCCGTAGTCGTTGCGCTCCAGCCAGTCGCAGCGCTCGGCCGTCGTCTTCTTCACCTCGGCCGGGAAGGCGGTCGGCACGCAGACGTTGGCGGAGCCGTAGTGCCGGTCGCAGCCGGAGACGGTCGGGCCGACCGGCTGCGACTCACGCTTCTTCCCGGGCCCCGCCACCTTGCCCTGCGGGGCGTTGGCGAAGGAGTGGACGTGCGCGGAGGCGTCCTTGGTGCTGAGCGCCCGCGGACCGTCCAGGCGCACCCACTCGGCCACCGAGGGCACGCCGTTGGCGTCGACCGCGAAGAGCATGTACCAGCCGGGCGGGGCCAGGTTGGGGTTGCTCGTCACGTTCAGGTCGACGTTGTCGCCGTCGACGGACAGCGGCAGGTCGACGAACCGCTGGTTCGGGTCGGAGGAGTGGGTGACGGCGGCCGGGCGGATCAGCTCCGCCTTGGCGATCGGCCGGTCGACGGTGATCCGCTGGGTGTCGCCGTAGTTCCACTCGGTGTCGATGACCGAGGTGATCGTCGGACGCTCGCCCTTGAGGAGGTAGGGCGGGGTGTAGATCGACACGTCGTGGTTCCAGGAGCCGTTGCCCGGGTTGTCGCCGGTCGTCATCACCCGGCCGTCGGGCAGCAGGAACGCCGAGGAGTGGTAGCCGCGGGCCTCCGGGTCGACGGCCACCGGGTCGAAGGTCTCCGTCTCCGGATCGAAGATCGACGTCTCGAAGACCGGGTTGGCCCGGTTGTGCAGGGCGCCGCCCGTCTCCAGCACCGTGCCGTCGGGCAGCAGCACGGTGGAGACGTACATCTTGCCCTGGTCGCCGGTCTGCGGGACCGGGCCCTCGCCGAAGTCCACCGTGCCCTGCGGGAGCGGGGGCCCGGCGACGTACGCCGGGTCGGGCTGCTTGAGGTCGATGATGTCGGTGAGGCGGTTGGCGTCCGGGTTGGAGTCGATGTTGCCGCCGCCGATGGTCAGCACCTTCTGGTCCTGCGCCGGGGGCAGCAGCACGCTGGCCGACTGGTCGCGTACGTCCTTGTCCTGGAGGCCCGGCACCTGGGTGATGGTGTTGGCGTCGTAGTCGTAGATCGCGGAGCCGGTGCCGGGGATGTTGTTGCCGAAGACGTGGCTGCCCGAGTAGAAGAGCCGGCCGTCCTGCATCAGGATCATCGACGGGTACAGGCCCCAGTACGACCAGGTCTGGTTGACCTGCCAGGTCGGCAGCCACTTCTGCTGCTCGTCGGACCACAGGTCGGCCGTCACCGACCCGGTGGAGTCCTCGCGCAGGCCGCCGAAGGAGATGACGTCGCCGTTGCCGAGGATCGTCGCCGACGGGTACCAGTGGCCGTCGTTCATGTCGTTGGTCTTGACGTAGGTCTCGGTCTCCGGGTCGAAGATGTACGAGTCCTTGTAGCCCTGGTAGCCGATCGTGCCGTCCGCCGAGGGGTAACCGGCGTTGCCGCTCATGACGAGGACGCGGCCGTCCTCGAGCTGGACGTGCCCGGCGCAGAACATGTCCTTGGGCGTGGGGATCGTCTTGTAGTCGCCGGTCCGCGGATCGTAGACGGCCGAGGTGAAGGTGCCCGCCTCGAACATCTCCGGGTCGTTGCCGGAGCCCGCGATCAGCAGCACCTTGCCGTTGTGGAGCACGACGGAGTGCATGGAGCGTACCGGGTTCTGCGTGGGCAGCACGTCCCAGCGGCCGTTCTCGCACTCCTCGGCGGTGCCCGTGCAGTCCGGGTCCGGGACCGGGTCGGCGACCTGCTCCATCGTGTAGTCGTCGGTGGTCGCCGAGCCGGTGCCGTGGACGGCGACGCCCCAGCTGATGCGGTCGATGCCCGCCGGGACCTCGGGGGTGCGGACGCTCGCCTCGGTCCAGTCGGCGGCCAGGTCGAGGGCCTTGAGGTCGGTCCAGTACTGCCAGCCCGCGGTGGCGTCGTGCCGGAAGAGGGTGAGCGAGGCGTCCGGGGTGGTGGTCTTGTACCAGAGGGACAGCTCGTACTGCCTGCCCTCCGTGACCACCGGCGCGCACTCGGCGGACTCGGTGATCAGGGCCTTGCGGTCGCCCTCGGTCCGGCGGGTCAGCTCGACCTTCATGGCCTTGCTGCCGGAGTGGGCGTCGGCGACGGTCTCGAAGGTGAAGTCGTTGTCGCCCCAGCCGGACTTCTCCCAGCAGTACGGCATGTCGCCGGTGCCGGCGGTCTCGAAGCCGGGGTTCTTGATCAGGTTGGCGGCCGAGGCGGGCTGGGGCGCGGTGAGGAGGAGCCCGCCGGTGAGGGCGGACACCGCCAGGAGGGCGGAGGTTCTCCGTCGGGGTCTTCTTCTCATGCGTCACTCCTTGCGGTGCGGTCGGCCGTACGGGATCGGCGCGGGAGGTACACGAGCGCCTCCGTCCCGGCGAAGCGCAGGACGAAGGTGATGACGAGGGCGAGCGCGGTGGCGGGCAGCACGGTCAGACCGAACCGGCCGACGAGCAGGGCGATGAGCGGGATGCGCAGCACCAGGTCGGCGTTGGCTATCAGCGCGAACCGCAGGGTCCGGTCGGCCCAGTGCCGGTGCCGGCGCCGGTCGCGGAAGAGCAGCCGCTCCAGGAGCAGAAAGTTCCAGGCCACGCCGAACTGGTTGGCGACGATCTCGGCGGGCAGGTAGTGCAGGCCGACCTCGGTCAGCGCCCACAGGGCGGCCAAGTTCGGCACGAAGCCGCTCAGCCCGATCAGCCCGAAGGCGATCATGCGGGCCAGCGGCGAGGCGGTGCGCAGACCGGCCAGGTGGCGCAGGAAGCGCAGCCCCTCCCGCGCCGTGGACTTGGACTCGCCGGCGAACCGCTCCTCGAAGACGAACGGCACCTCGGTGACCGTCCGGGGGCGGTCGCGGACGGCCAGTTCGAGGAGGATCTTGTAGCCGAGCGGCTTGAGTATCTCGGCGCTGACCTCGCTGCGGCGGATGGCGAAGAAGCCGCTCATCGGGTCGCTGACGCCGTGCAGCCGGCGCGGGAAGAGCGCCTTGGTGAGCCAGGTCGCCGCGCGGGAGACCGCTGTGCGGTAGCTTCCCGCGAGTCCGGCGCGGCTGCCGCCCTTGATGTAGCGGGAGGCGACGACGAGTCCCGCGTTCACCCGCTCGCCGGTGGCGATCAGCTCCGGCACGAGGGAGGGCGGGTGCTGGCAGTCGCCGTCCATGACGACGATCCAGTCGGAGCCCGCCGCCTTCATGCCCTCGACGACCGCGCCGCCGAGCCCGCCGGACGGCTCCTCCCGGTGCAGGACGGTGACCGGGAAGGGGCAGCCGGGCGCCGCCGCGCGGATCACGTCCGGGGTGTCGTCGGTGGAGTCGTCCACGAAGACGACCTCGCAGGGCAGCCGGGCCGGCACCGACTCGGTGATCAGCCGCAGCAGCCGCCGTACGTTCCCGGACTCGTTGTAGGTCGGTACGACGATGGTGACGGCGCCCGGCTCGGGCACCTCCGAGGCGCGTACGGCCGGACGGCCCAACTCGTCGGGCACGGTGGACTCGTGGCTCATCGGGCGGCTCCGGAGGGCTGGATTCGGCGGATCTCGATGCGGTCCGCACCGGTGCCGAAGACGGCGACCGGGGCCGAATGGTTCATGGCGGCCTTCACGTTGGGCAGGTCGACCGCGTCGCGCCGCACCGTCGGGGAGGCGACCACGTAGTCGATGTCGCGCCAGCCGCCCGGCATCGTCTCCGTCACCGCCGGGTCGAGATCGGCCTTGTAGAACCAGATGACGCCGAGCCCGGGTTCGTATCCGGCGTGCACGAGGTCCAGCCAGAGCGCGTCGTCGACGAGGACGCGGGTGTCCTCGGGGTTCTCCACCTCGCTCGCCATCCACTCGGCGGCGGCCTCGTAGGGGGCGTTGGCGTCGGCGGTGACGGCGGTGCGGTCGCCGTCGTACCAGCGGGGTACGACGTAGGCGCCGGCGGCGAGCACCAGGACGCCGGCGAGCGCGTACCGGCCGAGGGTCACCCCTCTCTTCTCGGCCTCGGTGCGCCATCGGCGCAGTACGGCGTGGGCGACGCTCGCCGCGCCGCCGGCCAGCACCAGAGCGAGGAAGGGAAGGGCCTGGATGACGTACATCGCGGGCAGGTAGCCGGTCGGGCGCAGGGCGAGGACGGCGAGGATCGCCACCGTCAGGGCCGGTCCGGCCAGGGACCGTGCGGTGACCGACCAGCGCCAGGTGACCAGCAGGAGCAGCGCGCCCGCGAGTCCGCCGAGCGGGAGGACGCGGTCGTAGTAGAGCCAGGACTGGAGGACGCCGTACGAGCCGGAGCCCTCGTCCAGGATGAAGCCGGAGCCGGGGCGGGTCAGCTGGTACTGGATGCCCTCCCACAGGGAGACGTGCCCGGCGCCCGGCAGCAGCTCGCCCTTGAGCAGGGCGAAGAGCGGATACGAGAATCCGATGAGCGCGCAGGCCGTGACGGCTCCGGTCACCGCGAACTTGCGGGTGTCCTGGTGGCTGTGCCGCCACATGGTGACCAGCACGGCGGGCAGGACGAGGAGCATCGTCTCCTTGGTGAGCACGGCCGTGGCGGCGGCGATGCCCGCGCCGAAGTGGTGCCACAGGTGGCGGTTGGGCGAGGCGGCGAGCGCGAACGCCAGCAGGGTCCACATCACCGCGAGGTTGTCGAGGAAGATCTCCCGCTGGAGGACGACGGACAGCGGGGAGAGCCCGAACAGGATCATGGCCAGGCCGGCCGCCCAGCACGGCAGGGAGAGCCGGCGGGCGATCACGTAGACGAGGATCGCGGAGACGGCGCTGACGACCAGCATCACGCCGCGCATGGCGCCGACGGTCATCGACTCGGGGCTGAGCAGCGCGGGGATCCAGGTCAGCACGGCTATCTGGATCCAGCCCAGCGGCGGATGGTCGTACCAGTAGGTGTAGTGGGCCAGGCCCTCGCCCTGCTGGACGGCCCAGGCCTGGGCGAGGTAGGTGCCCTCGTCGTCGCTGAGGGTCGGGTAGTCGGAGATGTTCCAGCCCTGCACGAGCATGATCGTCACGAGGAGCCCGCCGCACAGCAGCAGGTCGGGACGCGAGGAGCGCAGGCGGCCCGGCGGCGCCGGCTTCCCGGAGGCCGGGCCGCTGTCGTGGGCAGGCCGGCGCTGCGCGGGGACCCTGGTGCCGGTCGCCGCGGGAAGGGTGTCGGTCACGCGGGAACGTCCTCTCGGTCCGCGGGTGCGAGGTGGGCGCCCACGTGGCTGGTCAGCTCCCAGTCGTTGCGGCCGCGCTGCTCACGCCATACGGCGCGGACGGCGGCCCCGGCGAGGAAGACCTGGTAGAAGGGGCCGCCGACGATCAGCTTCAGGTAGTGCGTGAAGCGGATCCGCAGGCCGTACTGCTTGCCGAAGTCGTGCAGGCCGACGACCTCGAAGACGAAGGTGACCAGGGCGGTGACGGCCGGCAGGAAGGTGATGAAGGCGATGCCGACGGGCACGTCCAGGAAGAGCGTGACGGCCACGTTGAGCGGGATGACCACGCCGGTGAAGGCCTGGAGGAAGGGCGTCATCAGGGTGTAGCGGGCCAGCAGCCGCTGGGTGAAGGTGGGCAGTTGTGTCCAGTCCTTCTTCCGGTACACCTGCAGGAAGCCCTGGTTCCAGCGGGTGCGCTGCTTGAGCAGGGAGACCAGCGTGCCCGGGGTCTCCTCCCGGGTGACCATGTCGGAGTCGTAGGCGACGACGACCTTCTTGCCGGTGCTGGAGAGGCGGACGCCGAGGTCGCAGTCCTCGGCGAGGCAGTCCGGGTCCCAGCCGTCGGCCGCCCGCAGCACGTCCGTGCGCACGAAGACGGTGTTGCCGCCGAGGGGGATGAACCCCTTCTGCGCGTGCAGGTGCAGGCGGGAGCGGAACCAGAAGAAGTACTCCAGGCAGTTGCGCAGGCTGTACCAGCTGGAGTGGAAGTTGATCAGCTGGACCCCGCCCTGCACGACGTCGGCGCCGGTGGTGCGGAAGGCGTGGTCGACGTGGGCGAGCAGTTCGGGGTGGACCTGGTCCTCGGCGTCGAAGACCCCGACGACGTCACCGCGGCAGTGCGGCAGTGCCGTGTTCATGGCCCTCGGCTTGTTCTTCCTCTCGTGGGTGTCGACGACGACGCGCACCCGCGGATCACCGGCGGCGGCCTTCTCGGCGACGGCGGTGGTCTCCGGATCGTCGTGCCCGACGATCACGATGATCTCGAAGTCGGTGTGGGACGAGGTCAGCAGCCGCTGGATGGTGTGGTCGAGCACGGCCTGCTCGTGCCGCGCCGGCACGAGCAGCGAGAACGACACGTGCTCGGTGCCGTCGGGCGGGCTGAACCGGGTGGAGGCGAGAACCTCCGGCGTACGCCAGGCGTGCATCTGCCACCACAGCGTGAACGCCGCCATCCAGAAGAGCGCCAGTGAAACGGCAGCGATGAAGACGGACGTAAGCAAGAAAGATCCCCCCAGATCTTCGAACTCCCCCTGCGCGGCGGAGCACCCGAGCGGAGCACCCGGACCGGGCGCCCGCTCCGCCGCGTCACGGTGAAGAGACTAGGGGTAACCTGTGAAACTCATAAGGTGTTTGAGTGAAGAGCGTGTTTCCTCACCATGGGGACCGGGCCTGAACGGTTCACCTGCCGGTCGCGTTCCGAACACTTCCGCTTCTGTCGTTTCAGCTGTTCGGAGCCGCACGCAGCGCGGCGCGCAGTCGCTCCGGATCGGTCGTCGGCGCGTCACAGGTGAAGTTCCGGCAGACATACGCGGTCGGCGCCCCGTCCACCAGCGGCCGGTCGGCGAGCAGGGGGAACTCGTCGCTCCCCTCGACGCCGAAGGCGACGACCGCACCGGGCACCGTCCCCAGAAGCGCCGTACGGTGCAGGCCCTTCGCGGCGTTGTCGTCCGACGCGGGAGTGACGACGGCGACTTCGCGCGGACCGTCGAGCAGCGCCTCCGCCGCGGCCAGCCCCCAGCCGACGAAGCGCGGGACCCGCGGGCCGAGCGCCTTCACCACGCCGAGCGCCTGCTCGGCGGCGGTGCGGTGCGGTTCGGAGCCGGTGTGGGCGGCGTAGGACAGCAGGGCGCCGGCGGCGGCGGTCCAGCCGGACGGGGTGGCGTTGTCGGTGGGGTCCTGCGGGCGGCGGATCAGCCGCTCGGCGTCGGACGCGGTGTCGTAGAGGGAGCCGGAGTCGTCGGTGAAGCGGGTCAGGACGTGGTCCAGCAGCAGCCCGGCGAAGTCCAGCCAGACGCCCTCCCCGGTGACCGACGCGAGCGCGAGGAAGCCCTCCGCCACGTCGGCGTAGTCCTCCAGCACTCCGGCGTGGGCGCCGGCCCTGCCGTCCTTGCTGGTGCGGAAGAGCCGGCCCTGCTCGTCGAGGTGCAGCCGCACGAGCAGGTCGGCGGCGGCGACGGCGGCCTCCACCAGGTCGGGCCGCTCGAAGTAGGCGCCGGTCTCGGCGAGCGCGGCGATCGCGAGCCCGTTCCAGGCGGCGACGACCTTGTCGTCCCGGCCCGGAGCGGGGCGCCCGTCGCGGGCGGCCAGCAGCCGCGCCCTGACCGAGGCGATCCGCTCGGCGTCGAACACACCTTCCTGCTGGGGCAGTTGCAGTACGGAGGAGCCGTGCTCGAAGGTGCCCTCCTGGGTCACGCCGAAGTGCTGGGCGGCGAGTGCGGCGTCGTCGGCCCCGAGGACCTCGGTGAGCTGCGCGGGCGTCCACACGTAGTACGCGCCCTCGACGTGCTTCCCCGTCCCGTCGTCGCTGTCCGCGTCCAGCGCGGAGGCGAAGCCGCCCTCGGCGGTGCGCAGTTCACGCACCAGGAAGTCGGCGGTCTCCAGGGCGACACGGCGGGCGAGGTCCGACCCGGTGGCGCGCCAGAGGTGGGCGTAGACGCGGCACAGCAGGGCGTTGTCGTACAGCATCTTCTCGAAGTGGGGCACGACCCACTCGCGGTCCACGGAGTACCGGGCGAAGCCGCCGCCCAACTGGTCGTAGATCCCGCCGCGCGCCATCCGCTCGCAGGTGTCGCGCGCCATCTCCAGCGCGCCGTCGGCGCCGGTACGGGCGTGGTGGCGCAGCAGGAACTCGACCACCATGGACGGCGGGAACTTCGGCGCCCCGCCGAACCCGCCACGCTGCGGGTCGTACTCCCGGGTCAGCCCGAGCAGCGCCTGTCCGAGCTCCGTCTCCCCGGGCGGCCGCGCGTCGCCGTAGGAGATCTCCCGCCCGGCGAGGTCCCGCACGATCTTCCCCGCGACCTCGGTGACCTCGTCGCGCCGCTCGGCCCACGCCTGGTGGACGCCCTGGAGCACCTGGCGGAAGGACGGCATGCCGTGCCGGGGCTCGGGCGGGTAGTAGGTGCCGAAGTAGAAGGGCTCCCCGTCCGGCGTCATGAACACGGACATGGGCCAGCCGCCCTGGCCGGTGGCGGCCTGCACGGCCTCCATGTAGACGGCGTCCACGTCGGGCCGCTCCTCGCGGTCGACCTTGACGGACACGAAGTGCTCGTTCATGTACGCGGCGGCGGCGTCGTCCTCGAAGGACTCGTGCGCCATGACGTGACACCAGTGGCAGGCGCTGTAGCCGACGCTCAAGAACACGGGGACGTCGCGCCGTCGGGCTTCTTCGAACGCGTCGGTCTCCCAGGGCCACCAGTCAACGGGGTTGTCCGCGTGTTGGAGGAGGTACGGGGACGTGGCCTGCGCGAGTCGGTTGGGCATACCCCCATCCTCGCGCACCCGGCCTCCGCCCCACCCGTGCGCCACGGGGCAGCACACGAACGGGGCCGTGGCCGACGCGCTGAGCTGCCCTGCTCGCCGTCGCTCAGCGGGCCGGGGTTTGGATCTTGTGGGGCACGTAGCGGCAGACAGCGCGGCCATCAGCACCGCCGGTACCGCTCGACGCACTCGCTGTGGCGGTGGACGACGACCGTCGCGCCACACCGTCGTTCCACGGTCCCCCTGCGGCAGGGCTCAAGGGCCCGACCGGCTGGGAGCACTCCGGGCGCACTCCCCCTCGGACGCGAATGTCGCGTATTCGTCCCGCGAGAAGGTGCGTCCCCCGCAGCGGGCACGGGACGGGCCCGAGCGATCTCGACCCGCGAGGCAGGCCCGCCGGCCTCGCGGCACCGGACGAGCTTGCTCGCCTTCTCCCGACGCCGCCTTCTCGATGCGGCGATCCCACCGTCACCGCGGAGATCAATTCGGTCCGGCGGAGATCGGCCTGCGGTCGCACGGAGATCGAAAACAGGGTCGGCGGAAATTTCTCGCACCACCTCCACGACTTGTGAAAGATCTCC
>NZ_BAABCQ010000047.1:0-45681 GCF_039539045.1 Streptomyces marokkonensis | reverse complement strand
CGTAAGTGCATGGGCACCTCCTCGGTCACGGCAGCAGCGCCAAGGAAGTTAGACCTCTTTGCGCGGTTCGCCAATAGGTATGACCAGGATCGAACGAACTTTGTCCTGAGTGTGGATAAACGATGCGGCAACCGGTACCGTCCCACAGGTTCATCACAGCCAATCAGGCCAATCATTGGCCACATCTTCTCAAGTTCCGTACCGGCGTGGGGAGTTCGACATGGACAGACGAGGCTTCAACCGACGGGTCCTGCTGGGCGGCGCGGCCGTCGCGACATCGTTGTCCATCGCTCCGGAGGCCGTCGGCACGGCGGACGCGGCCGATGCCGCCGAGGGAGCCACCACGAAGACGGCACCGGCCGGGGGCGAGGTGAGACACATCAGGATGTACGCCGAGAAGCTGCCCGACGGGCAGATGGGCTACGGCCTCGAGAAGGGCAAGGCGTCCATCCCCGGCCCGCTGATCGAGCTCAACGAGGGCGACACGCTGCACATCGAGTTCGAGAACACGATGGACGTGCGGGCCAGCCTGCACGTCCACGGCCTGGACTACGAGATCTCCAGCGACGGCACGAAGATGAACAAGAGCGACGTCGAGCCCGGCGGCACCCGTACCTACACCTGGCGCACCCACAGGCCCGGCCGCCGGGCGGACGGCACCTGGCGGGCGGGCAGCGCGGGCTACTGGCACTACCACGACCACGTCGTCGGCACGGAACACGGCACCGGCGGCATCCGCAAGGGCCTGTACGGCCCGGTGATCGTGCGCCGCAAGGGCGACGTGCTGCCGGACGCCACGCACACGATCGTCTTCAACGACATGCTCATCAACAACCGGGAGCCCCACACCGGGCCGGATTTCGAGGCCACGGTGGGTGACCGCGTCGAGATCGTGATGATCACGCACGGCGAGTACTACCACACTTTCCATATGCACGGTCACCGCTGGGCGGACAACCGCACCGGCATGCTCACCGGGCCCGACGACCCGAGCCAGGTCATAGACAACAAGATCACCGGGCCGGCGGACTCCTTCGGCTTCCAGATCATCGCGGGGGAGGGGGTGGGCGCCGGGGCGTGGATGTACCACTGCCACGTGCAGAGCCACTCCGACATGGGGATGGTGGGCCTGTTCCTGGTGAAGAAACCGGACGGCACGATCCCCGGCTACGACCCGCACGAGCACGCGCACGGGCAGGAGGCCACGACCGGGGAGGAGGCCGAGGAGGCCCCCGCCCACCAGCACTGAGGGGCCTCACGCACGGGCGCCCCGCGGGTGCCGGATGCCGAGCGTGGGTGCCGGGTGTCGGGTGCCGGGTGCCGGGTGCCGCATGTCGGGTGCCGGAGGACGTGGCCGTGGCCGGGTTTTCGACGACGCACGGCTGATCAGGCCCCGCCGGACAGGTCCTACGCCTCCCGCGGCGTCGGTCTGAGCACCGCGAACCGGGCTCCGTGCGGGTCGGCGAGCCGGGCGAGGCGCCCGACACCCTCGATGTCCGTCGCGGGCATCCGCACCGTGCCGCCCAGCTCCCGGGCCCGGGCGACCGCGGCGTCCGTGTCGTCGACCGCGAAGTACGGCAGCCAGTGGGCGTCCGTCTCCACCGGGTCGTCGGCGAGCGGAACAACGCCGCCGAACATGCTCTCCTCGCCCTCCCCGGCCGGGTTCACGCACGTGTACGTCCCGGTGCCGGGGAAGGGAACGGCGGACGTCTCCAGCCCCAGCACCGCGTCGTAGTACGCGGCGGCGGCCGCGATGTCCGCCGTGTACAGCTCGACCCAGCACAGCGCCCCGGCCTCGCCGGCCACGGTCAGGCCGCCCAGCCGCTGAGGCTGCCGGACACCGAACGGCACCCCGGCCCGGTCGGCGAGGATCGCCGTCGTGCCCTGGCCCGTGACGTCCGCCGGCCGGGTGAGCACACTGCCCCGGGCCTGCTCGGAGGCCTTGGCGGCGGCTTCCGTGTCCGGAGTCTGGAAGTACACCGTCCAGGACGGCGGGCCCTGCTCCGGCGTGGTCCGCGCACCGCCGGCTGTGATCCGGCCTTCCAGCTCGAAGAAGCCGTGACCCCCGGCCTCGGGCCCCGCCGGCCGGAACCGCCAGCCGAAGAGGCCACCGTAGAAGGAAGCGGCGACGTCGGTGTCGAAGGTGCCGACGTCGATCCAGTTCGGCGCGCCGGTGACGAAACGGGTGGTGAGCATCATCGCCCTCCTCGGAAGGGTCCCGTTGCCTGCACCGCCGAGTCTTCCACCCACCACTGACAACCGCTTCCGCGCGCCGCCGTGCGCACCCGCGCCCGGCGGGGGACCATCGGGTCGGCCAGGGGCCCGGCCGCGGGCGTTGATCCCGCGTTGATCGAACGTTTTCCGCGGCCCGGCACGCTCTGGAACATGCACATCGAAACGATCGCGATGCCCGACCTCGCCTGGCAGGAGGAGGCGTTGTGCGCACAGACCGGGGGCGACTTCTTCTTCCCCGAGCCCGGCAGCTCGGTACGGGACGCCAAGCGGATCTGCGCCCTCTGCCCGATCCGCTCGGTCTGTCTGGAGTACGCGCTGAGCAACGACGAGCGCTTCGGCGTCTGGGGCGGGCTGTCGGAGAAGGAGCGCGTGGCGCTGCGGCGCGTCCCGCGCTGACTCCGGTGCCGGTGCCGGTGCCGGTGCCGTGCCGACGTCGGAGCCGGTTCGGTGCCTCACGTCGTGCCGCCCGTGCCGTCCGTGCCGTCAATTTGCTGTGCCGTGCCCGCCCCGGCAGGCAGAATCCTCGCACGTCGCGAGCCGCCGCCCAGGATGAGGCCGAGGGCCGGCTGCACGCCCTCGATCCGCTCGCCCACCCACAGCGGATGCGTGAACTGGCGTTGCGCGCCCGGGAGTCGACCGTACTGCGGCCCGTACTGCACGAGCTCGAACGGCACGGTGCCTACGGGCTTCAGCTCGCCGTCGTCGCCGCGTCCGCGGGGGGCGACACCGAGTGGATCGCGGACCGGATCGCCGACGCCGACCCGTACGTGCGCGGCCACGCCCTGCGTGTCGCCGGCAGCCTGGGCGTGCCGGACGCGGCGTTCGAGGCCGCTGGCCGACGCCCCCGAGGCGGCACGCCAGGACCTGCTGCGCGCCGTCGTGGCCGGCGGGCGCACCGCTCTCGCCGACCGGCTGGTCGACGGCCTGCGGCGCAACCGGGGCGACGCCGAGGTGCTCCGCGCCGAGGTCGTGGCACTGGCCCGGCACGGCGGCCACGCCGAGGGGCTGCTGGCCGTCGCCGTCACCGGCGCGCTCGGCAGCCGCGAGGAATGGCCCGCGCCCTGGCGCGAGCTGCTGCGGACGCTGCGCCGCCACCCGGTCCCCGACGTGCGCGACGCGGCGCTGGAGGAGACCACGGCCCACGAGTGACAGCGGCCTGCGGGCGACAGCGGGCCGGAAGTGACGGGGGCCCTGGAGCGACGGCGGCCCGCAGTGACAGCGGCCAGTGTCCCACGGGTGACAGCGGCCGGCCCCGTGGGACACGCCCCGGGTCAGCCCGCCGCGCGGGCCGCCATCCGCGCCTTGCGCGCCGCCAGCTTCTCGTCGAACTTGGAAGCCTCGGCGTCCAGTCCGCCCATGTACAGCCCCAGCTCCTCCTGGGCCGCCTGCCCCTCGGGGCCGAGGCCGTCGATCTCCATGATCTTCAGGTAGCGCAGCACGGGCTGGATCACGTCGTCGTGGTGGATGCGCAGGTTGTAGACCTCGCCGATCGCCATCTGCGCGGCGGCCCGCTCGAAGCCGGGCATGCCGTGACCGGGCATGCGGAAGTGCACGACCACGTCCCGTACCGCCTGCATCGTCAGGTCGGGCGCGAGCTCGAAGGCCGCCTTGAGCAGGTTGCGGTAGAACACCATGTGCAGGTTCTCGTCGGTCGCGATGCGGGCCAGCATGCGGTCGCAGACCGGGTCGCCGGACTGGTGGCCCGTGTTGCGGTGCGAGACGCGGGTGGCCAGCTCCTGGAAGGCGACGTAGGCCACCGAGTGGAGCATCGAGTGCCGGTTGTCCGACTCGAAGCCCTCACTCATGTGGGCCATGCGGAACTCCTCCAGCTTGTCCGGGTCGACCGCGCGCGAGGCGAGCAGGTAGTCGCGCATGACGATGCCGTGCCGGCCCTCCTCCGCGGTCCAGCGGTGCACCCAGGTGCCCCAGGCGCCGTCCCGGCCGAAGAGGCTCGCGATCTCGTGGTGGTAGCTGGGGAGGTTGTCCTCCGTCAGCAGGTTCACCACCAGGGCGATCCGTCCGATCTCGGTGACCTTGGACTGATCCTTCGCCCAGGCCTCGCCGTCCTCGAAGACGCCCGGGAAGTTCCGGCCGTCGCTCCACGGCACGTACTCGTGCGGCATCCAGTCCTTGGCGACCTTCAGATGCCGGTTGAGTTCGGTCTCGACCACTTCCTCCAGCGCGTACAGCAGCCGGGCGTCGGTCCATTCGGCGGAATTGCCGAGGTGCGGGGAGACGATCGTCACGGAGAACTCCAGGGGACGTGCGACAGAGCGGAATGCGGCCCGGCGAGCGGTGCCGGGGAACCTACGGGATCGTAGGCTACGAAACCGTAGGTTACGAGACCGTAGGTTAAACGCACTGTAAAGGTCCCTGATCAGCCACCGTCCATCGGGGTGGAGAAGTGTCGGGACGGCTTCGGGACGGCTCGGGACGGCACCGGGACACGCAGGTCGCGGAGCCGAACGGATGACGTCCGCGACGGCTTGGCCGCAGAGCTCCCGCGACCGGACCGAGAGGCACGTCACACAGTCGTGGCCCTCCTGAGATGCTCCGCCGTACTGGAGCCGCGGGCCGTGAGCAGCTCGCGCGGGGTGCCCTCGAAGATCACCCGGCCGCCGTCCCGGCCCCCGTCCGGGCCGAGGTCGATCACCCGGTCGGCGTGGGCCACCACGTCCAGATGGTGCTCGACGACCACGACCGTGTTGCCGCTGTCGACCAACCGGTCCAACAGGGCGAGCAGCCCTTCGACGTCGGACAGGTGCAAACCGGTGGTCGGTTCGTCCAGGACGTACACGGCACCGGTGCGGTGCAGCCGGGTGGCCAGCTTGACGCGCTGGCGCTCACCGCCCGACAGCGTGGACAGTGGCTGCCCCAGCGTGAGGTAGGTGAGGCCGACGTCGCGCAGGGCGCGCAGCCGCCGCCGTACGCCCGCGTCGGCGAAGAAGTCCAGTGCCTGGTCGGCGGTCATCGCCAGCACGTCGGCGATGGAGCTCCCGCGAACCGTCAGTCCCAGCACCTCCTCCCGGAAGCGCCGGCCCTCGCAGTCGTGGCAGGTGATGGTCACCGGGTCCATGAAGGCGAGGTCGGTGTGGATGACCCCGCGCCCTCCGCAGGTGCCGCACGCCCCCGCCGAGTTGAAGCTGAAGAAGCCGGCCTCGGCGCCCGTCTCCCGCGCGAAGAGCTTCCGTACCGTGTCCATGATCCCGAGGTACGTCGCCGGGGTGGAGCGCGCCGAGATGCCGATGGCCGACTGGTCGACGACCACCGCGTCCGGATGGCCGGCGACCAGCTCCGCGACCAGCGTGCTCTTGCCCGACCCGGCGACCCCGGTGACCGCGGTCAGCACCCCGGTCGGGAAGGCCACCGTCACGTCCCGCAGGTTGTGGCGGCCGGCGTCCTTCACCCACAGCTCACCGGTCGGCGTCCGCGGGTCCTCCTTCACCGTCGTAGGGCGCCCGAGGAACCGTCCGGTGAGCGTGTCCGCCCGGGCCAGCTCGCCCGGCGTTCCCTCGAACACGACCCGGCCACCGTCCGCGCCGGCCCGCGGTCCCATGTCGACGACGTGGTCCGCCAGCGCGATGACGTCCGGGTCGTGCTCGACGACCAGCACGGTGTTGCCCTTGTCGCGCAGCCGCAGCAGCAGGTCGCCCAGGCGTCCGACGTCGCGCGGGTGCAGCCCGGCGCTGGGCTCGTCGAAGACGTACGTCATACCGGTCAGGCTGGAGCCGAGGTGCCGTACGGTCTTCAGCCGCTGTCCCTCGCCACCGGACAGGGTGGAGGTCTCCCGGTCGAGGCTGAGGTAGCCGAGGCCGATCGCCTCGACGCGCTCCAGCGCGGTGACGGCGGCGGCGGCGATCGGCCGGGCCACCGGATCGTCGATCTCTCCCAGTACGGTGATCAGGTCGGTGACCTGCACAGCGGAGCAGTCGGCGATGGAGCGCCCGTCGATCCGGGTCGCGAGCGCCGCCGCGTTCAGCCGGGCGCCGCCGCACTGGGGGCAGCGGCCCTCGACCAGGAACCGCCGCACCAGTTCCCGGGTCTTCTCGGCCATCGCCGACAGGTCCCGCTTGAGGTACAGCCGCTCGAAGCGGTCGGCGAGTCCTTCGTACTCGGTGGTCCAGGTGCCGCCCGTGCCGTTGACGGTGACCTTGCTGCCGGGCCGCCCGCGCATCAGGAACATGTGCTCGGTGTCCGTGAAGTCGCCGACCGGTTTGTCCGGGTCCAGTTCGGCGGTGTTGGTGTACGCCTGCCCCTGCCAGGTCCCCGCCGCGAACGGCGGGAAGCGGACCGCTCCGTCGGCCAGCGACCTGGCCGGGTCCAGGATGCGGTCCCAGTCGGGTTGCACCCTGCGGCCCAGCCCGTCGCAGCCGGGGCACATGCCCGACGGGTCGTTGAACGAGTAGGCCGTGGCCGCCCCGGCGCTGGGCGTGCCGTGCCGGGAGAACAGCACCCTCAGCACCGAGTGGATGTCGGTCATCGTGCCGACGGTGGACCGTGAGTGGCCGCCGACCGGGCGCTGGTCGACGACGATGGCGGGGGACAGGTCCTCGAGGGCGTCCGCGTGCGGCCGCTCGTACTTGGGCAGCCGGTTGCGTACGAACCATGTGAACGTCTCGTTCAGCTGGCGCTGCGACTCGACCGCGATCGTGTCGAACACGACCGACGACTTCCCCGACCCCGAAACGCCGGTGAACACGGTCAACCGGCCCTTCGGGATGCGGAGGGTGACGTCCTGGAGGTTGTTCGCCCTGGCTCCGGTGATGCTGATGAACTCGCTCATGCGGGCGACGCTAGGCGGAATACCCGACAGTCTCCGGCGTGATTTCCCTCAGTTCTCCCTCCTCCATCAGCAGCCAGCGGGTGATGCCGATCGACTCCAGGAACGGCAGGTCGTGGCTGGCCACGAGCAGCGCCCCCTCGTACGATTCCAGCGCGGTCGTGAGCTGCCGCACGCTCGCCATGTCCAGGTTGTTCGTCGGCTCGTCCAGCATCAGCAGCTGCGGTGCGGGCTCGGCCAGCATCAGCGCGGCCAGGGCCGCCCGGAAACGCTCGCCACCGGACAGCGTCGCCGCCTTCTGGTCGGCGCGCGCGCCCCGGAACAGGAAGCGCGCCAGCCGTGCCCGGATCCGGTTGTTGGTGGCGCCCGGCGCGAACCGGGCCACGTTCTCCGCGACGCTCAGCTCACCGTCGAGGACGTCGAGGCGCTGCGGCAGGAACCGCAGCGGTACGTGCGCCGTCGCCTCGCCCGCCACCGGCTCCAGTTCCCCGGCGATGGTGCGCAGCAGCGTGGTCTTGCCCGCGCCGTTGCGCCCGATCAGCGCGATCCGCTCCGGCCCGTGCAGATCGAGACCGTCCTCCACGCGCGCGCCGTACACCAGTTCCAGGTCCCGGAGCGTGAGCACCGACCGTCCCGGCGGTACGGCGGTGTACGGCAGGTCGACACGGATCTCGTCGTCGTCCCGTACGGCCTCCACCGCGTCGTCGAGCCGCTCCCTGGCCTCGGCGAGCTTCTCCTCGTGCATGATGCGATGCTTGCCCGCGGACTCCTGCGCCGCGCGCTTGCGCGCCCCCATGACGATCTTCGGCTCGCGTTTCTGGTCCCACATCTTCTGGCCGTACCGCTTGCGTCGAGCCAGCTTGACCTGGGCGTCGGCCAGCTCGCGCTTCTGCTTGCGCAGGTCCGACTCGGCGACGCGCACCATCCGCTCGGCCGCCTCCTGCTCGACGGCCAGCGCCTCCTCGTACGCCGAGAAGTTCCCGCCGTACCAGGTGATCTCCCCGGAGCGCAGGTCGGCGATCTGGTCCACGAGGTCCAGCAGCTCGCGGTCGTGGCTGACCACCACCATCACGCCGGGCCAGGAGTCGACGGCCGCGTACAGCCGTCCCCGTGCGTACACGTCGAGGTTGTTCGTGGGCTCGTCCAGGAGCAGGACGTCGGGCCGGCGCAGCAGCAGCGCGGCCAGCCGCAGCAGCACCGACTCGCCGCCCGAGACCTCGCCGACGGTGCGGTCGAGTCCGACGTGGCCGAGACCGAGTTCGCCGAGCGTGGCGAGGGCGCGTTCCTCGACGTCCCAGTCGTCGCCGACGGTCTCGAAGTGCTCCTCGGCCACGTCGCCCGCCTCGATGGCGTGCAGCGCGGCCCGTCGCGCGGCGATGCCGAGCGCCTCGTCGACCCGCTCCGCGGTGTCGAGCGTGACGTTCTGCGGGAGGTAACCGACCTCCCCGGACACGCGGACCGTGCCGTCGGCCGGGGTGAGCCGCCCGGCGATCAGTTTCAACAGGGTGGACTTGCCCGAGCCGTTGACACCGACGAGCCCGGTCCTGCCGGGGCCGACGGCGGTGTCGAGTCCCTCGAAGACGGATGTGCCGTCGGGCCAGGCGAAGGAGAGGGACGTACAGGTGATGGAAGTAGACATACGGGGTCTCCGCGGTTGCTCGAAGCGGTCAGGGGCAAACGCGTATCGAGACACCGAGAGGCGGCGACCGCCGTCGGGCGAGGGAAGGAGGAGCCCCGGGAGGGCCGGGCATGAGAAATGCCCTGCTCCGCGAGGACGGCTCGAACGCCGAGGTCGCACGCGACGTCCACACATGACATGTGTGACGCGGTGTCTCAGAACCTCAGACGAGCAACGTCCTTCTCCGATCGGCGGCAACAGAAGCGCTATATAACGTACGAGGGGCCGGGTCGGCTGTCAACGCCTTAACGCGGATCCGGTCGCACAGCCCCGAGGAGGCCCCGTGCCCGACGGCTCGCTCTCACTGCCGGCCCGGCTCTGTCTGCTGGCCTGGGACCCCGCGCGGCCCGGGGCCGCCGACACCCCACGCCACCACCACCTGGTGCGCGCCGGCGCGCTCACCGAACTGGCCCAGCGCGGTCTGCTCACCGACGACGAGGGCATCGCCACCCCCGTCGACCTGGACGCGCGTACCGGTGACGCCGTCCTCGACGGGCTGCTGGACCTGGTCCGCGAGTCTTTGCCGCACGGGTGGCGGACCTGGGTGCGACTGCACGCGCGGGTCACCTTCGACGCCGTCCGGGAGCAGTTGGTGGCCGAGGGTTACCTGCGTGCCGAGAAGCGGCGCGTCCTCGGCGTGTTTCCGTCCGTCGAGTACGTCCTGGCGCGGGTCGCGGCGGCGCGGGCGCTCCGGGAGGAGACGCGGTACGTCGTGGAGGGGCCGGCACCGGCCGGGGAGGTCTCCGAGCGGGACGCGGCCGTGGCCGCGCTGGCGGCCACGGCGCAACTGCGCGCCGTCGAGCCCCGCGCCGTCGAGCCCCGCGCCCTCGAGTCCCGCACTCACGAGTCCCGCACTCACGAGTCCCGCACTCACGAGCCGCGCACTCACGAGCCGCGCACTCACGAGCCGCGCACTCACGAGCCGCGCACTCTCGGGTCCGCCGAGGCAGGCGCGCTACGGGAGGGCCGGATCGCGGAGCTGACCGGGCGCTGCGGGGACGCGGCGCCCGGGTTGCGGAAGATCGTGGGCGAGGTGTGGGGAGCGGTGAGCGCGGAGGCGGCGCGGTCGGTGGCGTCGGCGGGCGGATGAGGGCGGCCGGCGTGGCGTCGGCGGACGGCTGAGGACAAGGCTGAGGGCGGCGGGCGGCCGGAACGGCGCGCGGGGGAGTCGGGGACCGATCAGCAGGTCCCGCGCATCAGCTCCGCCAGGCCGTGGTCCAGATCCAGTTGGAGATGCTCCAGACCGACCGGCACCAGCTCGCCGGTGGCCTCGAGGAACCGGCGCAGCTCACCCGAACGCACATGGATCACGGCGGTGCCCTCGGGCGCGTGGAACTCCAGGACGGTGCGGTCGTATCCGTACGGGCGCACCCGCACGTCGCCGTGACCGTCCGGCTCCCGCATGCCCGAGATGAGCAGCTCGCGGGAGAAGGTCCAGCAGACCTCCACACCTTCGAGGGTGGCCGGGGCCGGGAAGGTCATGCGGACGGCGAACGGGTCGCCGCGGTCGTAGTGCAGCGTGGCGGGAATGCTCGGCATACGCGGCGCGGCGGCGACGAGGCGCGCCTCGACGGGCTGCTCGATGACGGTGGACAACGCCTTGCTCCCTCGTGACGGCTGGACGGGCTTTCCGGTGGTGCGGGCCGGGCACTGGAAGAGACGACGGAATCAGCCGATCCGTGCACACGGTGAACGAGTGACCTCTGTCACCGCCTTCATGCGTGGGAGTGAACGGGAGTGGCGCGACTCTCCTCGCGTGCCCCATAAGGCACTTGCGGCACACCTGCCCGCCCCACGCGTGCCGCACACGGTCCTTCGGATGGCCCCCTGGCTTCGACCGCCGGCTGGAGCGCTGACGGCGCGCGAGGCCGGGTGTTCGTCCGTAACGTGGGTATCCGTTCGCTGAACGTGAGAGGAAGTGAGCGGACATGCCACGCGGTTCCAGCTCCAAACGGGAGCGGCAGTACGAGCACATCAAGGACAGCGCCGAGGACCGTGGCGAGAGCACCGGCCGGGCCAAGGAGATCGCGGCCAGGACGGTGAACAAGGAGCGCGCCCAGTCCGGCGAGTCGAAGACCGCCGGCCGTACGTCCACGCGGGACAAGTCACCGAGCAAGCGGGGCGGGCAGCGGTCCGGAAATCGGCAGGGCCCCCAGGGGCCCACCTACGACCAGCTCTACCAGGAGGCCAAGCGCCGTGACGTCCACGGCCGTTCGAGCATGAACAAGGGCGATCTGCGGCGCGCACTGGACAAGTGAGCCGTACGGCTACGTGCTACCGGCCGAGGGCCTCCCGGTACCGTTCCAGTGCCGGTGCCGTCTTCGTGGCGACGAACTCGGTGACGCGGTACGCGCACACGCCGGCCCTGACGAACGGGTCGCCCGCGGTGACCTCCTCGATCCGCGCACGGTCCCCCGCGACGGCGATGATCACTCCACCGTCGCGGGGCTCCTTGCGCCCGGACGCCAGGAACACCCCCTGCTCGTACAGCTCGTCGAGCCACGCCACGTGCTCCCCCAGCACGGCGTCGACGGCGTGTTGCGGGGCGGTGTAGGACAGCTCCAGTACGAACATGACCGCGAGCGTACTCCGGGGGCTGCCGTAGGCTTGCCGCCACCATGACGACCGTGACCGTGCAGATCCCCGCCGACTGGCCCGCGACCGAGGAGAGGGCCCGCGCCGTCCAGGAGGAACTGCGGGCACGCGTGGTGCGCGACGAGCCGGGCCCGCCGCCCGGCACCGGCCGGGTGACCGGCGTCGACGTCGCCTACGACGACGGACGCGATGTCGTCGCGGCCGCGGCCGTGGTGCTGGACGCCGCGACCCTCGCCGTCGTCGCCGAGGCCACGGCCGTCGGACGGATCTCCTTTCCGTACGTGCCCGGCCTGCTCGCCTTCCGCGAGATCCCGACCGTCCTCGCCGCGCTGGACGCCCTGCCCGTTCCGCGGGGCCTGGTCGTCTGTGACGGCTACGGCCTGGCCCACCCGCGTCGCTTCGGCCTCGCCAGTCACCTCGGTGTGCTCACGGGCCTACCTACGATCGGCGTGGCCAAGAACCCGTTCACCTTCACGTACGACGACCCGGACGCGTCCCGCGGCAGTACGACCCCGCTGCTCGCCGGCGCCGAGGAGGTCGGACGCGCCGTCCGCACCCGCGACGGCGTCAAGCCGGTCTTCGTCTCCGTCGGCCATCGGACGAGCCTGGACAACGCGTGCGCGCACACGTTGGCACTCGCCTCCGCCTACCGTCTGCCGGAGACCACCCGCAGGGCGGACGCCCTGTGCCGCGCGGCCCTGAGGGATGCCACCGCCTACTCGGCCCGACCCTCGACGCTCCAGCGGCCCACCTCCCGGTACGCCGAGTCGTAGACCACCGAGCCGTCGCCGGGCCGCATCGCGTAGTGCTTCAGGTTGCCGCCCCAGTACCGCAGGATCCGCTGCAACTCGCCCGTGGGGTCCTCGGCGAGCGCGCCCTCGTCCATGGTGACTTCGAGAAGGAACTTCATACCTTCAAGGGTTTCATTGAAGTCCTTTTTGGGACTTTGCCGCGCATCGGTGCTGACAGAGGTTGTCGGCCGTGGGAAAAGTCTCAAACCCGGGTGGACGCCAGGGGCTTTGGTCGCGGGCGACTGCTCGGTACTCACCTGAGTATCCGTACGGATGTGCGCTCGTTGTCGGCGGCGGCAGGCTGGACGCATGTGACGACGCATCGCACACCCGACCAGTCCGCCCACCACCCCGGCCGGCCCGCCGAGCGGGCCGTGGCCGCGGGGCTGGTGCTCGCCGTGGGGGCGGGGCTGGCCTGGATCGGCGGGATGATCTACACGATCGCCGGGTGGTCGGGGTAGCGGCCTGCCCACGGACCTGCCCACGGACCTGCCCACGGACCTGCCCACGGACCTGCCCACGGGCCCGAGCGCGGGCCCGCCCACGGACAGGCTGCCGGAGAGGGTGCCGGACAGGCCGGCTCTCAGTCAGGCAGGCCCCGGTGCGGGAAGGTCGTCAGCGGGTCGCGGCCACCCGGAAGCGGATGCCCGCCGCCCGCAGTCGCTCGGTCAGCGCGTCCCCCATCGCCACGGCCGTCGTGACCTGCCCGGCCACCGGCGGCAGGTCGTCGAGAGCCAGGGAGAGCGCCGCCTCGGCGAACATCTTCGCCGTCTCGCCGTACCCCGGATCGCCACCCGCGACCTCGGTGAACACCTTCCGGCCGCCGCCTTCGCCCACGAAGCGCACCGAGAACCGGCTCTTCGCCCGCTTCTCGGGGCCCGGCCCGTCACCGGGCTTGAGCCGGCCGGACAGCCAGCGCCGCGCCGGTGGTACCTGGGCCGCCGCCACCAGCGCGCCCACGGCCGCTGCCCCGCCCACCGCGACGGGCAGATGCCGGACGGCGGCGTAGTGGCGGTAGCGGAAGTCGGGGCCATAGTGGTCCAGGGCCTTCGCGGAGCGCCGCACGATCTGCGCGTCGATCGTCGGCAGGGGCAGGGCCCAGGCCCCCACCTCGCCGGCGAACCGCGGCGCGCCGGTCGGTGTCACCGCCCGGCGTCCCACCAGCCGGGGCTCGTGCCGCCGGCGCTCCCGCGCGGCCGCCCGCATCTGCCGGCCGCGCGCGAGCTGCCCCAGCGCGGACGCGAACGTACCGCCGGAGATGGTGCCGTCGGCCGTCACGAAGCCGTCCACGGTCAGCGGCACACCCTGAGGCAGCTGCCGCACGGTGAAGTGCACACCGAGATCGTGCGGCACGGAGTCGAAGCCGCAGGCGTGCACCAGCCGCGCGCCGGTCTCCCGCGCGCGGGCGTCGTGGCGGACGTACATCAGGTCCACGAACTCGGGTTCACCGGTGAGGTCGAGGTAGTCCGCGCCGGTCTCGGCGCAGGCGGCGACCAGCGCGTCGCCGTACCGGACGTACGGGCCCACCGTCGTGGCCACCACGCGCGCGTGCTCGGCGAGTTCGCGCAGCGAGGCCGGATCGGACACGTCCGCGCGCAGCACGCCGACGTCCGCCGCGCCGGGCAGCCGCTCCCGCAGCCGCCGCAGCCTGTCCTCGCCGCGGCCGGCGATCGCCCAGCGCAGCCCGGCCGGCGCGTATGTGGCGAGATACTCCGCGGTGAGCTCGCCGACGAACCCCGTCGCTCCGAAGAGCACGATGTCGTACGGGCGGTCGGCCCTCTTCAGCCTGTTCATGACATCCCTTCGTCACCCGTCGGCAACCCCTGGATCCGCAGCACGCGCCGTTGCCGGTGGCCGAGGCTAGCGTGAGGACTGTCGGTCCGGAGTGAGCCTGCCCATAATTGGCTAAGCGCTTGCTCGCCCGGGTCTTGTGCCCAGTGGAACACGTTTCTAGCATCACTGGTGTTACATCGTTTGTGTCACAGAGCTGGGGGCTCGATGTCGGAAGCGAAGACGGCGGGGCGGACGCCGCCCGAGGGCCCGCTCACCGGAGTACGCGTGGTCGAGCTGGCCGGTATCGGCCCCGGGCCCTTCGCCGCCATGCTCCTGGCCGACCTGGGCGCCGACGTCGTCCGCGTCGACCGCCCCGGCGGACCCGGCCTCGCGGTCGACCCCGCCCACGACGTCACCAACCGCAACAAGCGTTCGGTGATCGTCGACCTGAAGTCGGCGGACGGCCCGGCCCGGGTCCTCGACCTGGCCGAACGCGCCGACGTCCTCATCGAGGGCTACCGCCCCGGCGTCGCCGAACGGCTCGGCGTCGGCCCCGGGCCCTGCCACGCCCGCAACCCACGCCTCGTCTACGGCCGCATGACCGGCTGGGGCCAGGACGGCCCCCTCGCCCAGCGCGCCGGCCACGACATCGGGTACATCGCGCTCACCGGCGCCCTCGGCATGACCGGCGCCCCCGACGCGCCCCCGCCCGCCCCCGCCAACCTCCTCGGCGACTACGCGGGCGGTTCCCTCTACCTGGTCGTCGGCCTCCTCGCCGCCCTGCACCACGCCCGCGCGAGGGGCACCGGCCAGGTCGTCGACGCCGCCATCGTCGACGGCACGGCCCACCTCACCTCGATGATCCACGGCATGCTCGCCGCCGGCGGCTGGCAGGACCGGCGCGGCGCCAACCTCCTCGACGGCGGCTGTCCCTTCTACGGCACCTACGAGACCGCCGACGGCCGGTACATGGCGGTCGGCGCCCTGGAGCAGCGCTTCTACGCCGAGTTCACGGACCTGCTCGGTATCCCCGGCCAGGCACCCGCCCGCGACGACATGGCCCGCTGGGGCGAGCTGCGGGGGGCCATCGCCGCCCGGTTCAGATCCCGTACCCGGGACGAGTGGACGGCCGTCTTCGCGGACTCCGACGCCTGTGTCGCCCCCGTCCTGTCGCTCCGTGAGGCCCCGCACCACCCGCATCTCGCGGCCCGCTCCACCTTCACCGACCACGGCGGCATCACCCAGCCGGCCCCGGCGCCCCGCTTCTCGGCGACCCCCACCGCGGTCCGTACCGGACCCGCCCTGCCGGGCGCCGACACCGACGCCGTTACCCGCGACTGGGACCTGCCCCCACACCCGGACCCCGCCCGGAACCCCGCGCCGGGCCCTGCCCGGAACTCCGGCCCGAACCCCGCTCGACATCCTGCGCCGGACCCCGCCCGGAACCCCGCGCCGGACCCCGCCCGGAACCCCGGCCCGAACCCCGCACCGGACAACCCTCAGTGAAAGGCCTGCCAGTGACCACCGAAGCGTACGTGTACGACGCGATCCGCACCCCGCGCGGACGCGGCAAGGCGAACGGCGCCCTGCACGGCACGAAACCCGTCGACCTGGTCGTCGGCCTCATCCACGAGATCCGCGCCCGCTTCCCAGACCTGGATCCGGCCGCCGTCGACGACGTCGTGCTCGGCGTGGTCGGCCCGGTCGGCGACCAGGGCTCCGACATCGCACGCGTCGCCGCCATCGCGGCCGGGCTGCCGGACACCGTGGCCGGCGTCCAGGAGAACCGCTTCTGTGCCTCGGGCCTGGAGGCCGTCAACCTGGCCGCCGCCAAGGTGCGCTCCGGCTGGGAGGACCTGGTCCTCGCCGGCGGCGTCGAGTCGATGTCCCGGGTGCCGATGGCCTCGGACGGCGGCGCCTGGTTCAACGACCCCATGACCAACCTCGCCACCAACTTCGTCCCGCAGGGCATCGGCGCCGACCTGATCGCCACCATCGAGGGCTTCACGCGCCGCGACGTCGACGAGTACGCGGCCCTCTCCCAGGAGCGCGCGGCCAACGCCTGGAAGGAGAACCGCTTCGAGCGGTCCGTCGTACCGGTCAGGGACCGCGCCGGCCTGACCGTCCTCGACCACGACGAGCACCTGCGCCCGGGCACCACCGCCGACTCCCTCGCCGGTCTCAAGGCGTCCTTCGCCGACATCGGCGAACTCGGCGGGTTCGACGCCGTGGCCCTGCAGAAGTACCACTGGGTGGAGAAGATCGACCACGTCCACCACGCGGGCAACTCCTCCGGCATCGTGGACGGCGCCTCGCTGGTCGCCATCGGCTCCAAGGAGGTCGGCGACCGCTACGGGCTCACCCCGCGCGCGCGGATCGTCTCCGCCGCCGTGTCCGGCTCCGAGCCCACCATCATGCTCACCGGTCCCGCCCCCGCCACCCGCAAGGCGCTCGCCAAGGCCGGGCTGACCATCGACGACATCGACCTGGTCGAGATCAACGAGGCGTTCGCCGCGGTCGTCCTGCGCTTCGTCAAGGACATGGGCCTGCCCCTGGACAAGGTCAACGTCAACGGCGGCGCCATCGCTCTCGGCCATCCCCTCGGCGCCACCGGCGCGATGATCCTCGGCACGCTCGTCGACGAACTGGAGCGCCAGGACAAGCGCCACGGCCTGGCCACCCTGTGCGTGGGCGGAGGCATGGGCATCGCCACGATCGTCGAGCGCATCTGATCCCCGCGGAAGCGGCACCGCGGCCACAAAAGACCTCACTGGAGACCCCTGCCATGACGACCGAGAGCACCACCATCCGCTGGGAACAGGACGACACCGGCGTCGTCACCCTCGTACTCGACGACCCCGACCAGTCCGCGAACACCATGAACCGGGCGTTCCGTGAATCCCTCGCCGTGATCACCGACCGCCTGGAAGCCGAGAAGGACTCGATCCGCGGCGTCATCGTCACCTCCGCCAAGAAGACCTTCTTCGCCGGCGGCGACCTGCGCGACCTGATCCGCTACACCCCCGAGACCGCCCAGGACCTCTTCGACGGCGGCATGGCCATCAAGCGGAACCTGCGCCGCATCGAGACCCTCGGCAAGCCCGTCGTCGCCGCCATGAACGGCGCGGCCCTCGGCGGCGGCTACGAGATCACCCTCGCCTGCCACCACCGCGTCGCCCTCGACGCCCCCGGCTCCAAGATCGGCTGCCCGGAGGTCACCCTCGGCCTGCTCCCCGGAAGCGGCGGGGTCGTCCGCACCGTCCGGATGCTCGGCATCACCGACGCGCTGCTCAAGGTGCTCCTCCAGGGCACCCAGTACAACCCCCGCCGGGCCCGGGAGAACGGCCTGGTCGACGAGGTCGCCGACAGCCGCGAGGACATGCTCGCAAGGGCCCGCGCCTTCATCGACGCCAACCCGGAGTCCGCCCAGCCCTGGGACAGGCCCGGCTACCGCATCCCCGGCGGCACGCCCTCGCACCCCAAGTTCGCGGCCAACCTGCCCGCCTTCCCCGCCAACCTGCGCAAGCAGACGAACGGCGCCCCCTACCCGGCGCCGCGCAACATCATGGCCGCGGCCGTCGAGGGCTCCCAGGTCGACTTCGAGACCGCCCAGGTCATCGAGGCCCGCTACTTCGTCGAGCTGGCCGCGGGCCAGACCTCGAAGAACATGATCCAGGCGTTCTTCTTCGATCTTCAGGCGGTCAACTCCGGTGCCAGCCGCCCCGAGGGAGTCGAAGCACGGAAGGTCCGCAAGGTGGCTGTGCTGGGTGCCGGGATGATGGGTGCGGGGATCGCGTACTCGTGCGCCCGTGCGGGCATCGACGTCGTCCTGAAGGATGTCGCTCTGGAGTCGGCGGTCAAGGGCAAGGGCTATTCCGAGAAGGTCTGCGCCAAGGCGGTCGCCAAGGGCCGTACGACGCGGGAGAAGGCGGACGCGCTGCTGGCGCGGATCACGCCGACCGCCGAGGCCGCCGACCTCGCGGGCTGCGACGCGGTCATCGAGGCGGTCTTCGAGGACACCTCCCTCAAGCACAAGGTGTTCCAGGAGATCCAGGACGTCGTCGCCCCCGACGCGCTGCTGTGCTCCAACACCTCCACGCTGCCCATCACCGCGCTGGCCGAGGGCGTCGAGCGGCAGGCCGACTTCATCGGACTGCACTTCTTCTCGCCGGTCGACAGGATGCCGCTGGTGGAGATCATCAAGGGTGGGCGGACGGGGGACGAGGCGCTGGCGCGGGCCTTCGACCTGGTGCGGCAGATCAGCAAGACGCCGATCGTGGTCAACGACTCGCGCGGCTTCTTCACCTCCCGGGTCATCGGTCACTTCCTCAACGAGGGTGTGGCGATGGTCGGTGAGGGCATCGAGCCCGCCTCCGTCGAGCAGGCGGCGGCCCAGGCGGGCTACCCGGCCAGGGTCCTCAGCCTGATGGACGAGCTGACGCTCACGCTGCCCCGGAAGATCCGTGAGGAGACCAGGCGGGCGGTGGAGGAGGCGGGCGGCACCTGGACCGCGCATCCCGCGGACGCCGTGGTGGACCGCATGGTCGACGAGTTCGGGCGCCCGGGGCGCAGCGGCGGTGCCGGGTTCTACGAGTACGGGGACGGCGGCGGGCGGGCCGGGCTCTGGCCGGGGCTGCGCGAGCACTTCACCGAGCCCGGGTACGCGATTCCCTTCGAGGACATGCGGGAACGCATGCTCTTCTCGGAGGCGCTCGACACGGTCAGGCTCCTTCAGGAGGGCGTGCTGACCTCCGTCGCGGACGCCAACATCGGTTCGATCCTCGGCATCGGCTTCCCCGGCTGGACCGGCGGCGTCCTCCAGTACATCAACGGCTACGAAGGGGGCCTGCCCGGCTTCGTGGCCCGCGCGCGGGAGCTCGCCGACCGCTACGGCGATCGCTTCACACCGCCCGAGCTGCTCGTGGAGAAGGCGGACAAGGGGGAGGTCTTCACCGACGGCCGCTGAGCAGGCGGCTCATTCCTCGCCGCCAGGGCCCAGCCACTCCCGCAGCTCCTCCCGCAGCGACCGCTGGAACGTGGTCAGCAGCGCCTGCACCACGAGCGGGTGCATGTGGGCGGACAGGGACCGCACGTCCCGCGCGTCGCGTTCGGCGACCGCGTCGCGCAGCAGTCGCGACAGGTCGCGCGCGGCGGCGCGGGAGTGTTCGAGGAGGGCCGTACGAGCGGCGAGGAGCGTCTCGGGGGAGAAGGGCACGTCCAGCAGCTCGACGCCGAGCCGGAGCAGTCCAACGTCGACGCGGTAGGTGTCACCGTCCCGGGCGTCCGCGTCCCGGGTGACGACGTCCATCGCCGCGAGCCGGCCCACCTCGTCGTCGGTCAACGGCCGGCCCGCCCGCCGGCCCAGCTCCTCGCGCGTGACGCTCTCCGCCGTCCGAGGCGCCCAGGAGGCAACCACCGCGCGGTGCAGCGCGAGGTCGTGTGCGCTCAGGTCCGGCGGCAGCTGCTTCAGATACCGCTCGATCGCGGCCAGCGTCATGCCCTGGTGCTGCAACTCCTCGATCAGCGCCAGCCGGGCCAGGTGCTCCCGGCCGTAGTGCCCCACCCGGCGCGGCCCGATCGCCGGCGGCGGCAGCAGCCCCCTGGTGCCGTAGAAGCGGACCGTGCGCACCGTGACGCCGGCCCGCGCTGCCAGCTCGTCGATCGTGAGGGCCGGCGTCTCCCCGGTGTCGGTCGTCGTCGTCATGTGCAGCAGTATCGCTGTCTCAGCAATGCTGTGACACACAATGCCGTGACACCTCTCGCGCATCCTGTGGAGACGACTGACGGATCCTGTGAGAAGTCACGCTGTGTGACATGAGACACCGCATGGACACGCACAGTCGTGGGAAGGTGCCGCCCTGGTCTGTGCCGCGAAGGGTGGTGCGGGCCTTGTCGCTGTACGGACGACCTGGGCGTATCCCGCCCGGGCGCACCAGAGATTGGTACCACCCGTGAGCAAGGACGCCGTCGCCACGGCACAGGCCGCCGACCACCCCCAGGCGGCCGAACGACCCGCGGACGCGGGTGACGCCGGATACAGCAAGGACCTGAAGGCCCGCCACGTAAACATGATCGCCATCGGCGGCGCGATCGGCACCGGCCTCTTCCTCGGCGCCGGAGGGCGCCTGCGCGACGCGGGTCCGGCGCTCGCCATCGCCTACCTCGTCGCGGGCGTCTTCGCCTTCTTCGTCGTCAAGGCCCTCGGCGAGCTGGTGCTCTACCGGCCCTCCTCCGGATCCTTCGTGTCGTACGCGCGCGAGTTCCTCGGCGAGAAGGGCGCCTACGTCGCCGGCTGGATGTACTTCTTGAACTGGTCGACGACCGGCATCGCCGACATCACCGCGATCGCGCTGTACACGCACTACTGGAGTATGTTCACGAGCGTCCCGCAATGGGCGCTCGCCCTGATCGCCCTCGCGGTCGTCCTGGCCGTGAACCTCATCTCGGTGAAGATCTTCGACGAGATGGAGTTCTGGTTCGCGATCGTCAAGGTCGCCACCCTCGTCGGCTTCATGCTGATCGGCATCTTCCTGCTGGCCACCCAGCACGACGTGGCCGGCCACACCCCCGGCGTGGGCATGATCACCGACCACGGCGGCATCCTCCCGCACGGCGTGATGCCCGTCGTCCTCGTCATGCAGGGCGTGATCTTCTCCTACGCGGCCCTGGAGCTGGTCGGCGTCGCCGCCGGTGAGACCGCCGAGCCGGAGAAGGTCGTCCCGCGCGCGGTGAACTCGATCATGTGGCGGGTCGCCCTGTTCTACGTCGGCTCGGTCGTCCTGCTGGCCCTGCTGCTGCCCAGCTCGCTCTACTCGGGCGACGAGAGCCCGTTCGTCACCGTGCTGTCGGGCATCGGTGTACCGGCGGCCGACGACGTGATGAACCTCGTCGTCCTCACCGCCGCGATGTCCTCCCTGAACTCCGGCCTGTACTCCACCGGCCGCATCCTGCGCTCCATGGCGATGTCGGGCTCCGCGCCCAGGTTCACCGGCGTGATGAGCCGCAGCCAGGTCCCCTACGGCGGCATCCTGCTGACCTGCGCGGTCTGCGTCCTCGGCGTCGGCCTGAACTACCTGGTGCCGGACAAGGCCTTCGAGATCGTGCTGAACGTCGCCTCCCTGGGCATCATCAGCACCTGGGTGATCATCATGATCTGCCACCTGGCCTTCGTCCGCCGGGCCCGGGCCGGGCACCTCACCCGTCCGCGCTTCCGCCTGCCCGGCAGCCCGGTCACGGAGATCGTCACGATCGCCTTCCTGCTGGCCGTGGTCGTCCTGATGTGGAACGACCAGGAGGTCGGCCGCAAGACCGTGCTGCTCGTGCCCGTGATCGCGGTGATGCTGGTGGCCGGCTGGTTCGGCGTCCGCCGCGGGGTGGCACGGAACGCCGAGCAGGAGCTGTCGGCGCCGAGGAAGTAGCGACCCCGGGCCACTGTCAGTGGTGGCCTCTACGGTGGCGTCATGTCGGAGATCAGGTATGTCCGGGGTGACGCCACCGTCCCGTCGGTCAAGGGCGTCAAGATGATCGCCCATGTCTGCAACGACCTCGGCGGTTGGGGCAAGGGCTTCGTCCTGGCCGTCTCGCACCGCTGGCCGGAGCCGGAGGCTGCCTACCGCGCCTGGCACCGCGACCGCGCGACGAACGACTTCCAACTGGGCGCGGTCCAGTTCGTCCAGGTCGAGCCGTACGTGTGGGTGGCCAACATGATCGGCCAGCGCGGCATGCGGACCGGCAGCAAGGGCGCCCCCGTGCGCTACGAGGCGATCGACACCGCGCTCGGCCGCCTCGCCGACAAGGCGGCCGAGCTCGGCGCGTCCGTGCACATGCCCCGCATAGGCTGCGGCCTGGCCGGCGGCAAGTGGTCCCGGATCGAACCGTTGATCACCGACCGCCTCGCCCGGCGCGGTGTCCCCGTGACTGTCTACGACCACGGGGACACCGCCTGAGCGCCCCCTGAACCCGCCCGTCAGTGCCGGTGCACGTCGTTCGTCGCCGCGATCTTCCGCCACGAGCGGGGCTGCGGGGGAGTGTCCGCCGCCTTCGTGAGGGACGCCGCGCGCCGGCCGGAGCGCCCGGCGTGCCCGCTGCGGGCGATGCAAGACCGGCCCGCCCCGCACCTGGGTACGCCGCTGGTTCGACGCCTACGAGCCGGACCCGGCCGACGAGCTGCTGCGCGACTGGCGGGTGGGACGTGGTCCTGGTGGCGGGGAGAGGGCCAGCTCCGAAGGACCCGGCGAAGCGGCAGCGCCGTAACCGGCCGGATGGTCTGGCCGCCCTCCCAGAGACGGTCGGCCTGCCGCAGCCGCCGGCGCCTCCGGCTGGGCTGCTGAAGAGCGTCCGGGACCGGTGGACGGCGTACTGGGAGTCCCCGATGGCGCAGCTCGCCGACCGGTGTCCGACCTGCGCGCCCTGGAGCGGCTGTACCGGCTGTACGACGACCTGGAGCGGTCTCACAGCGCAGTTCGGAAGCAGGGGTACATGAGCACGGGAGGCACTCAGGTGAAGGAGCTCACGGAGTGCGGGCCGTTGAAGAGCCAGTCGTCCGTGCACTACCAGCTGCGGGAGCTGGAGGCGAAGGGCACCATCGTCCGCGAGCGGCACAGGGCCCGCGGCAACCGGCTGCGGTAACCGGGCAGGGCGGCTGTGCAAGGCGCTCACACAGAACTGGCCTTGCCCTCTACCCTGGCAGTGACGAAGCTGCTAGGAGGGGCAAGGCCGTGATGTCTGAAGATGTTACCCCCGATCCGTACGCTGACCCGCTGCGTTTCGGCCAGCGTGTGCAGATCCTCCGTGAACGCCGAGGGATGACGCAGGCTCAACTGGCCGACCTCGTCGGCATCTCGCCGCACACTCTGAGGAAGATTGAGAACGGGCAGCAGAAGGCGCCGGGGCTCGACATGGTGATGCGCATGGCCGAAGCGTTGCGGGTGCGCGACCTCGCGGAGCTGACCGGCAGGCCGGACGCGCACGTCGACCTCTTCATCGGGCCCGGGCATCCGCGCCTGGCCGCAGTGAAGGCGGCCATCGACAGTTTCCCGCTCACCGGCAGCGTGGAGCCTCCCCCAGTTGCGCACCTGGAAGCACGCCTGCATGCGGCCTGGCGGGAGCGGCATGCCTCGAAGAACCACCGCGAGGCGATCGGCAAGCTGCTGCCGGACCTAATCCGGGACGCACAAGCCCTCGTGAGGCACGCCGACACAGCAGTGGACCGCCGCAAGGCGCAGGCGTTGCTGGCAGAGTGCTACAGCTTGAGCCAGTTCTTCATCGCGTACCAGCCGGACAGCTCCCTGCTGTGGCGAGTCGCAGAACGCGGCATGATCGTCGCGCAGGAGAGCGAGGACCCGCACACCATCGGCGTCGCCTCGTGGCTGCTTGCGCAAGCCCACCGCGACACCGGGCCGCGCCACTTCGAGGCCGCCGACGCCGTGAACCGTGAGGCCGTGGCCTACCTCAAGCCGCTGCTGCCGGACGCCGGCGAGAACGTCCTCGCCATCGCAGGCGCGCTGGAATTCGAACTCGGCTAC
This sequence comes from Streptomyces marokkonensis, assembly GCF_039539045.1. Lineage (NCBI taxonomy): Bacteria > Bacillati > Actinomycetota > Actinomycetes > Kitasatosporales > Streptomycetaceae > Streptomyces > Streptomyces marokkonensis. Next base: position 22,305 of record NZ_BAABCQ010000047.1, on the reverse strand, counting down.
ACCGCGGCCCGCCGTCGGCAGACCGGCACGGCGTGGCGGCACTGGGACCAGGCCAACGACATGGCCAAGCGGCTGCCCGCCAATTACTACCACCCGGTCACGTCGTTCTCGCGGGCAGTCATGGGTGCGCATGCCGTCACGGTGGCGGTGGAGCTGCACCAGGGCGGCGAGTCTGTCAGGCAGGCTGCCCGCGCGGATCAGAACGTCATCAAGTCCCGCCCGCGCCGGGCCCGTCACCGCATCGAAGAGGCCCGCGGCTACCAGCTGGACAACCAGCTGGACACGGCTGTCGCATCGCTGGAGAAGGCGTTCGAGGCCGCGCCAGAGACGATCCGGTACAACGGCTATGCCCGCGCGATCCTCCTGGAAGAGGTCGAGTCAACTCAGGCTGCCCGTCGGCGTCGTGCCGCTGACCTGGCATCACGCATCGGCATCCTTGCTGCCTGAGCGTAACGACCGGATTACGGTCGGCGGTTGGATTTAGGAGCTCCTACGGTTTAGGGCACAGACCCCGGCGAGGTGGTGAGACCTCCCGGGGCGTGGCCAACGCTGCGAAGGAGCGTCGACAGATGAACGGTACAGCCCGCAGAAAGCCTGGCGCCAGGATGACCTTGCACGTGTACCGGGTGGACCGGGACGGTGCGGTCACCAAGGACTTCGGCACGGTCAACGTGAAGGGCAAGGAGGCGCCGCTCCCGGTCCGCGACGCGTACCCGCCCTGCTGGTGCCCGCGCCACCGCGCCGCACAGGTGGCGGCCCGGTGAACGCCACCCGGCAGCCCACGGCGACCGTGCCCGTCGACCTGGAGAAGATGCGCGAGACCGTGCGTGCTCTCCTCAACGCCGACGGAGGCCCCGTCCTCCCGGAACCGCCCGACACGCAGGTGGCGGTCCTGACCGAGTTGCTGCGCGGCCACCTGGAGCTGATGCTCCGCGAGGTGGAGACGACAGTCGAACGGCTCCCGGACACCATCACGCGGTACTGCGCCCTCGCCTGCGTCGGTGAAGCCCGCGGCAAGCTCCGCGCCGCCCCCGCCGCGCGGCCCGGCGGCGCCGTCGCCTACGCCCGCCGCCTGGCCCGCGTCCTGGCCGCCCTGTGTGACCACCACGAACTCATGGACGGCGAACCCGGATGACCGGCGCGGTGCGCGCCTGCCGGCACTGCGATCAGCCGATCACCGACCCGGAGGCCGCGGTCCTGGTCGCCCAGGAGGCCGGTAACTCCGGGACCGGCTGGAACGTGGGCCCACCGGGCGCACGCCGACCGGATCGAGCCGCACCCGGTAGCCGTCCGCGCCCTGGCCCGCATCCTCCTCGCCCGCGCCTTCCCCCAGGGTGACTGACCGCCCCGACCAGCCTCGGCGTCTGGGGTCCCATGGCGACCGCGGGGTCAGGGTCGCACCTCATGAACGCCCGTCCCGTCGAAGGACCGCAAGCCGTCGGCGGGACGGGTCCCGCAACTCCCGCCCCGGGCACCAACCCTGGACAGGTCGAGCCCCGGTGCGGGTTCCCCGCACCACAACACGAAAGGAAGATCCGTTGTTTGCTCACTCTGACCGGCTCCCGACCGGGACGCCGCTGCCGACCGGCACGCTCACCCCGACCCCGTGGGGCGTACGCCGCATGGCCCCCTACCCGTCGCCCGCCCCGGGCTACGCCAAGGCCGTCCTGGACCCGACCACCCAGACCACCCGGTACTTCGACGACCGCGGCAAGGTGATCGAAATGGGCGGGCACGGCACCAGCACCGGCACCAACCCGTCCACGGGCACGAGCCCCGACGGCACCGGGTCCGGTACGGACACCGACACGGGGAACGACACCGACCAGTGACCGGTGTCGGCCCGGTGCTGGTCGTCACCAACCTTGACGACCCCACGGCCGACGTGGTGATCAGTGAGCTGCACGACCGGGGTGTCCCGGTCGTGCGGCTCGACTCGGGGGACTTCCCCCACGCCCTGTCGGTCGCGGCCACGATCACGTCGAACGGTGTGGAGGGCACACTGTCCACGCCGTCCCGGACCGCCGACCTCACCAAGGTCCGGTCCCTCTACTACCGGCGGCCCTCCGGGTTCGCCTTCCCACACCTGGAGGACCAGGACGCCCGGTTCGCCGTCGCTCAGGCCCGCTACGGCCTCGGTGGCGTCCTGGCCTCCCTGCCAGGCTGCCGGTACGTCAACCACCCCCACAGCATCGGCGACGCGGAATTCAAGCCGTCCGGCCTCATCGCGGCTGCGAGCGCGGGCTTCCGCCTGCCGCCCACGACCATCACCAGCGACCCGGACACGGCGAGGGCCTTCATCAAGCAGCACGGCCCCGCCATCTACAAGCCGCTCGCGGCGCCGCTGTACCGCATCGACGGCGTGTCCTCCGTCGTGAAGGTCGCCGAGGTCACGGCCGACGACATCGACGAGACGGTGGCCGACACCGCGCACCTGTTCCAGCAGCGCGTGGACAAGACGGCGGACGTACGCGTGACCGTCATCGGCGAGCACGTGTTCGCCGTCCGGATCGACTCCGACCTGTTGGACTGGCGCACCGACTACAGCCGCCTCACCTACAGCGTCGTGCCGCTGCCGCCCGGCATCACCGAATCCCTGTACGCCTACCTGTCCCACTTCGATCTCGTCTTCGGTGCGTTCGACTTCGCCATCGACCGCGAGGGCCGATGGTGGTTCCTGGAGTGCAACCCGTCCGGTCAGTGGTACTGGCTGGAGCACGAGACCGGCCTGCCGATGCGCGCGGCGATGACCGACCTCCTGGAAAGGAAGAGCCGCTGATGACCGTCCTGGACTCGGCAGCAGCCCTGCGTCGGCATCTCGCCGACCGTCTCACGGAAAGCGGTGTCCTGCGCACCGAGCAGTGGCGTGCGGCCGTAGAAGCCGTGCCCCGGCACGAGTTCCTGCGGGGCGGCTTCTTCCGACGCTTCGGCAGCGCCTGGCGGCCGGTGCCCGCCGACCGGGAAGGCTGGCTGGAGCTCTGCTACGCAGACGAGTCGCTGGTCACCCAGATCGCGGGCACCATCGTGCCCGGCGACATCCGCGGGGAGATCCTGCGCGAACCCACCTCCTCCAGCACCCTGGCCAGCCTGGTTGTGCGGATGCTCGAAGACCTCCAGGTCCAAGACGGCCACCGGGTCCTGGAGATCGGCACCGGCACCGGGTACTCCACCGGCTTGCTCTGCCACCGACTCGGGGACGAGCTCGTGACGTCGGTGGAGGTGGACGCCGGTGTGTCCTGCCGTGCCAGTGCCGGCCTGGGTGCCTGCGGCTATTTCCCCGACCTGGTCGTCGGTGACGGCCTGGCCGGGCACAAGGACGGCGCCCCCTACGACCGGGTCATCGCCACGTGCGGGGTGCGGGAGCTGCCGCACACGTGGATCGAGCAGACCAAGCCGGGCGGCATCATCCTCGCCACCCTGTGCGGGTGGATGCACTCCTCCGAGCTCGCCAGGCTGACCGTTGGCCACGACGGCGTGGCGCACGGCCGGTTCCTCGGGGGACAGGTCCAGTTCATGCTGGCCCGTCCGCAGATGCCGCCGCCGCTCGGCATGCTGCCCGACCTCGACTCCGGCAAGGAGCGCCAGGCCCGGGTGGGTGCCGATGTCCTGGACGACTGGGACGCCCGGTTCGTCGCCCAGCTTGCGGCACCGCGCGCACAGCACCTCAGCCTGACGCTGGAGGACAGGACCCGGCACGTCCTGGTCGACGTGGAGGCCGGCGCCTGGGCGGCCCTCGCCCTGGACGGTAAGCAGTGGACCGTCCGGCAGGGTGGGCCGGTGCAGCTGTGGGACGCGGTGGAGGATCATCTGCTGCGCTGGCAGGTGGACGGATCTCCGACCCTGGACCGCTTCGAGGTCATGGTCACGCCCGAGGGGCAGCGGGTCACCTGGCCCATTGTCTGACGGGCCTTGTGCGGCCCCGTCTGTTCGCTCCCCCGTGGCGGACGGGCGGGGCCTCAGTCGTTGATGAGCGCGGTCACGCGAGGTCCGCAAACCTCCGACGGGGCGGGCCTTTTCGTGCGGGCCCGCCCTCTTCTGCGCGGCAGTTGGCCGATGTACCGTCCGCGCATGCCGATACGCACGCGCTTCACGATCTGGAGACCGCTCGCGACGGCGGCCACGGCCGCTCTCATGGCAACCCTTCTCACGCCCGCCGCGACGGCACACCCCGAGACCCCGCGCCAGAGCGAACCCGTCCACTCCTACGACGACGCCATCCGTGAGGCCGTCTGGGTGGACACCGGACACGACGGGGACGGTGACGGCGAGGACGACCGTGTCGCCGTCGACATCGTCCGCCCCCGCGAACCCGCGCAGCAGGCCCGCAAGATCCCCGTCATCATGGACGCCAGCCCGTACTACTCCTGCTGCGGGCGCGGCAACGAGAGCCAGAAGAAGACGTACGACGCCGACGGAGACGTCGACGGCATGCCGCTGTACTACGACAACTACTTCGTGCCGCGCGGTTACGCCTTCGTCGGCGTCGACCTGGCCGGCACCAACCGTTCGGACGGCTGCGTCGACGTCGGCGGACGCTCCGACATCCAGTCCGCGAAGGCCGTGGTCGACTGGCTGAACGGCCGCGCGAAGGCGTACACCAGCCGCACCGGCGGTGAGCGCGCCGAGGCGGGCTGGACCAACGGCAGAACAGGCATGATCGGCAAGAGCTGGGACGGCACCATCGCCAACGGCGTCGCCGCCACCGGCGTCGAGGGCCTGGAGACCATCGTCCCGATCGCCGCCATCTCCTCCTGGTACGACTACTACTTCAGCCAGGGCGCCCCGCTCTACGGCTCCGGCCCCGACTGGCTGTCCGACTACGTCAACAGCCCCGACGCCCGCGCCCGTTGCGGCGCCGTCCAGCAGAAGCTCGTCGACGGCGCCCCGCGCACCGGCGACTGGACGCGGCTGTGGAGCGAACGCGACTACACCGAGGCCGCGAGCAAGGTGAAGGCGAGCGTCTTCCTCGTCCACGGCATGCAGGACCTCAACGTCCGCATGCAGCACGTCGGCCCGTGGTGGAACGCCCTCGCGAAGAACGGCGTCGACCGCAAGATCTGGCTCTCCCAGACCGGCCACGTCGACCCCTTCGACTTCCGCCGTGCCGAGTGGGTCGACACCCTGCACCGCTGGTTCGACCACGAGCTCCTCGGCTACGACAACGGCGTCGACCGCGAGCCGATGGCCGACATCGAACGCCGGCCCGACCAGTGGGAGACGTCGAGGACCTGGCCGCCGCGCTCCACCGCCACCACGACCCTGCGCCCCGCCGACGGCACGCGACCGGGTGTGGGCACCCTCGGCCTGCGCCGGGACCGCGGCACCGAGACCTTCACCGACGACCCCGCGCTGAACGAGACGGACTGGGCCGCGCGCATCGACGAGCCCACCCCGGGCAAGGCCGGCTTCGTCACCGGCCCGCTCACCCGCGACCTGCGTCTGTCCGGCGCCTCCGAGGTCACCGTCACCGCGCGGTCCAGCACCCCGACGGCCCACCTCTCCGCCGTACTCGTCGACCTCGGCCCCGACACCATCCGCGACTACGCCGACCCGGGCGAGGGCGTCACCACCCGCACCGACCGCACCTGCTGGGGCCCGAGCACCCCGGGTGACAGCTCCTGCTACCTGGAGACGGCGACGAAGACCACCGACGTGGACCACACGGTCGTCAGCCGCGGTTGGGCCGACCTCGGCAACCACGCGTCCAAGTGGCGGGGCCGCCCGCTCACTCCCGGCAAGGCCTACACCGTCACCCTCGACCTGGCGGCCACCGACCACGTAGTCCCGGCCGGCCACCGCCTCGCGCTCATCGTCGCGGGCACCGACAAGGACCTCATCGACCCTCCCGCCGACACGCCGACACTCACCGTGGACCTCTCCCGCACCTCGGCACGCGTACCGTTCGTCGGCGGCACCGCCGCGTTCGCCCGGGCCACCGCCGGTACGACAACCGCCACCCCCACCCCCGCGCCCGCGCCGCTCGACGGAGTGACCCCGCCGCACACGACCCACCGCGTCCCGAAGGGAGCCCGATGAACCGCCTGCGCACCCTCTCCGTGACCACCGCGGCAGCCACCGCGGCCCTCGCCGCGTCGCTCCTCGCCGCGCCGGCCCAGGCCGCCGGCCCCGCCGACACCGCACACCAGCCGCCGCGCACCGGCTTCGAGAAGACGCACGGCGCCCGCTGGACCACCCAGCCCGAGGAACAGGCGCTGCTGGCCGCCGCCGACCGCGCGAGCGCCCGCGTCACCGTCGACCGCATCGGTACCACGAAGCAGGACCGCCCGCTCCAGCTGGTGACGATCGGCAGGCCCTCCGCCCCGAACAAGGTGCTCCTCGTGTGCAGCCAGCACGGCGACGAGCCCTCCGGCCGAGAGGCCTGCCTGTCCACCGTCCGCGACCTCGCGTACGCCACGGACCGGCGGACCCGGCGCTTCCTGGACCGCACCACCGTGCTGGTCGTGCCCACCGCCAACCCGGACGGCCGGGCCGCCGACACCCGCGGAAACGGCGACGGCGTGGACGTCAACCGCGACCACCTCGCCCTGCGGACGGCCGAGGCCCGGGCCCTGGCCGCCGTCGTCCGCGACCGGCGCCCCGACGTCCTCTACGACCTGCACGAGTACGGCGCCACACCCCCGTACTACGACAGGGACCTCTTCGACCTCTGGCCGCGCAACCTCAACACCCACAGCCGGGTGCACGACGAGGCCCGGAACCTATCCGGCACCTACGTCCGCCCCGCGGCCGAGCGGGCCGGGTACTCGACCGGCACCTACGGGATCTGGACCGACCCCGTCACCGGCGACCCGGTCAAGCAGACAGCCGGAGACGGCCAGGAACGCATCCTGCGGAACATGTCCGGCGTGAAACACGCGGTCGGCCTGCTCATCGAGAGCCGTCTCGACCCCCTCACCGACGCCGAGCGCGACGACGAGGCCCTGAACAACCGGCGCCGGGTGGACTCCCAGCTCGCCGCCCTGGACGGCCTGTTCCGCCACACGGACCGGCGGCGTGGACACGTCGAGGCGGCCACCGGCGCCGCCCGGCAGGCCGGCCGGGCCGACCAAGGGCCCGTGTACCTCGGCGGCGCGGACAACGACCCGGCCGAGCCCACCGAGGTGATCGAGGAACCGCCCTGCGGCTACCGGCTCACCCCCGGACAGTACGCGGATCTGAAGGACGAACTCTCCCTGCACGGTGTACAGGTGCGCAAAGCCGGGGAGAAGGGCGCCTACGTACCGCTGCGCCAGCCGCTGCGCGCCCTCGTGCCGCTGCTCCTGGACGAGCGCGCGACGTACCACTTGACGGTGGGTGAACCCGACACCCGCTGCTGAGAAGGTGAGTTCCGCGTCACACGTGGTAAGGGCGTACAGAGGACTATTTTCAGCCTCACCGACTTGAAAGGTGCCGCCTGTGACGCAGGACCGACCAAGCGACAAGGAACACCACGAAAGAGGCGCGCTGCCGGGTTCGGAAGCGGGCCTGCCGGGACAGGAGCACAAGCCCCGGACCGACCGCGTCGTCTTCGGCGTCACCGCGGTCCTGACCCTCGCGTTCGTCGTCTGGGGCGCCGCCGGCACGGACTCGCTGCAGGACGCCTCCGGCAGCATGCTCAGCGGCCTGATGCACAACGGCGGCTGGGCGTTCGTGCTGGCCGCCTCCGGTTTCGTCGTCTTCGCCCTCTGGCTCGCGGCCAGCCGCTACGGCCGCATCCACCTCGGTGCCGAGGGTGAGAAGCCCGAGTTCCGCACGGTGTCCTGGGTCGCCATGATGTTCAGCGCGGGCATGGGCATCGGTCTGATGTTCTGGGGCGTGAGCGAGCCGCTGGCACACTTCGACACCGCCCCGCCCGCTACCCGCCCCGCCGACACCGGCGACAGCATGGCGACGGCCATGGCCACCACCCTGTTCCACTGGACCCTCCATCCGTGGGCGATCTACGCGGTGGTCGGCCTCGGCATCGCCTACAGCACCTTCCGCCGACGCCGCCGGCAGACCATCAGCGCCGTGTTCACCCCGCTCATCGGCGAGAAGCACGCGAACGGTGTCAGCGGCCGGATCATCGACATCCTGGCCATCATCGCGACCGTCTTCGGCTCCGCGGCCTCCCTCGGCCTCGGCGCGCTGCAGATCGGCTCCGGTGTCGAGAAGCTCGACTGGATGGACAAGGTCAGCACCGGGCTGCTGGTCGGCATCATCGCGGTGCTGACCGTGGCGTTCGTGGCCTCCGCGATCTCCGGCGTGGAGAAGGGCATCCAGTGGCTGTCCAACACCAACATGGTGCTGGCCCTGCTCCTCGTCGTGTTCGTGTTCGTCGCGGGCCCGACCATCCTCATCCTCGACCTGCTGCCGACCTCGGTCTTCACCTACCTCGGCGACCTGCCCGAAATGGCCGGCCGCACCGAGATCAGCGGCGGCGAGGGCGTCGCCGACTGGCTGGGCAGCTGGACCGTCTTCTACTGGGCGTGGTGGATCTCCTGGACGCCCTTCGTCGGCATGTTCATCGCCCGCATCAGCCGCGGCAGGACCATCCGCCAGTTCATCGGCGGCGTCATCCTCGTCCCCAGCACGGTCAGCCTGATCTGGTTCGCGATCTTCGGCGGCTCGGCGATGCGGCTGCAGGAGCAGAACCGGCTCGGTGACGAGACGACCCCCGAGGGCCGGCTCTTCGCCGTGCTCCAGGAGTACCCCATCGCCACCGTCACCAGCCTGCTGGTGATGGTCCTCGTGGGCATCTTCTTCGTCTCGGGCGCCGACGCGGCCTCCATCGTGATGGGCACCCTCTCGCAGAAGGGCGCGCTGGAACCCAGTCGCTGGGTGGTGGTCTTCTGGGGTGTGGTGACCGGCGCGGTCGCCGCCATCATGCTCCTGGTCGGCAGCGGCGAGGGAGACGCGCTGACCGGTCTGCAGAACCTCACGATCCTCGCGGCGGCACCCTTCGTCCTCGTGATGATCGGCATGTGCATCGCCCTCATGCGCGACCTGCGCCGCGACCCGCTCATGGTGCGCGGCGAGATGGCGTCCGAAGCCGTCGAGCTGGCCGTCATCGAGGGCCACAAGCAGTACGAGGGCGACTTCGAGATCCGTATTGGCCCGGGCCCCGGCACGGAGGTGGAGGGCGACCCGATCGGCAAGCACCACTGACCGACGCGGCGGCCGGCCGGCGCACCGCGGGCCGCATACGAGAGGCGGGAGACCGGGGAGGTCGGCCGTCGCCCACGGGCGACGTGCCGCCCTTCCCGTCGGGGACGGCGCGTCGACAGCCCTTCCCGCCCGCGCCTCGCCCTCGCCCACGTGCCCGGCGCCATGGCCGGCGCACCCCGCACCATGGCCATGGCGCCCGGCACCGCCCCGCCACACTCGACGCCCAGCCTCTGGTCGGCCAACCCGGCACCGGAGTCACGCGGCCGCCGGCACGTGCGCCGCAGCGCGGACTCCGGTGTCGCGCGTCGGCGCACGCACCGCCGGGGCGGCGGTCAGCGGGAGGCGAGCTCGGCAGCCTCCCGCGCGCAGCCCCAGGCCACGGTGACACCCGCGCCGCCGTGGCCGTAGTTGTGCACCAGCAGCCGCCCGTCCGGCAGCGTCTCGCGCTCGAGGCGTACCGCGTCCCGCGCCGGCCGCAGCCCCACCAGGTGCCCGAGCAGCCGCGCTTCGGCGATCTCGGGCCGCACCGCCGCGCACCGCCGCACGATCGCCTCCGCGACCTCCGGATCCGGCTCCGCCGACCAGGCGTCCTCCTCGGCCGTCCCGCCCAGGAGAAGCCGGCCGGGCTGCGGAAGGAAGTACGTCACCTCGCCGGAGGCGGCGTCCGTGGAGACCAGCCAGGTCCGAACACCGGGGTTCTCCACGACGACCAGTTGCCCGCGCACCGGCCGCACGGCCGCGTCCGGCACCAGTTCCCGGGCGCCCAGGCCCGTGCAGTTGACGACCACCGGCGCGTCGGCCTCGGCCAGATCGGCCACCGCCCGCGTCTCCACGGTGCCGCCCGCCGCCTCCAGCCGCTCCCGCAGCCACGGCAGATGAGCCGGCATGTCGATGAGCGGCAGTCGCGCCCACAGCCCCGATCCGGCGTACTCGGCGGCGGTCGCCGCACGCAGGTCCGGCAGCCGGGTGGCCGCCCACGAGCCGACCTCGTCCAGGCCGGTCTCGCCGAGCACCCCTTCGACCATGCGTACGCCGGTCTCCTCGGGCCGCGTGGCCAGGTCCTCGTACACCTCGAGGGAACGCAGTGCCCACGCCTGCGCCAGTGCCACCGGCTCGATGCGGTACGGCCACCACAGCCCACCGGCGACCACCGAGGTCGTCCGCTCGGCGGGCTCCCGGGTCCACAGCCGCACCCGCCTGCCGCGCTCGGCGAGCACGACGGCCGTCGTCAGCCCGACCACCCCGCCACCGACCACGACGACTTCGCCATCCAGTTCGGTTTCCATCCGAGGACGTTAGCGGAATGCCCCATGCCGCGCTCAGAGTGGTGCCGGCCCGGGAATACTCACCGCATGGCTGCCGAGTACGCGACCTTCGGTCTGGCCCCGGCGATGCGCGCCGGGGGTGTCCTCGCCGACGGCGACTTCCAGGTCCACCGCGACTTCGTGGACTTCATCGTCGACGGACGTCCCCTGCTGTTCCGCCTCAGCGACCTGGACGCCGTCTCCCCGCTCGCCTCCGACGTGCCGCCCGCGATCTTCACCGCTCAGGTCCGCAGCCTGCTCCTGGAGACCGGCCCGCCCCTGCCCGGCGGCCGGTACGTCATCTACGGCTGCCCCGAGTGCGAGGACCTGGCCTGCGGCGCGGTGACCGCCGTGATCCTGCGGGACGGCGAGGACTTCGTCTGGCGGGACTTCGCCTGGCAGACCGGCGCACAGGCCGACCTGGAGTTCAACGGCTACCACGGCATCGGCCCGTACCGCTTCCCCGGCGCCGAGTACCGCACGGCCCTCGCCGCCCTGCTCGACGGCACCGCGCACACCCGTCGCCGGGTCCTGCTGATCGGCGCCCGGGTCGCCCTGCTCGCCAAGCTCGCCGCCGCGCTGCGCACCATCGGCATCGGCGCCGACATCACCGAGGACGCGGCCGGCGTGCCGGCCGACGAACTGCGGGCCTACGGCGCCGTCGCCTTCGGCCGCGCGGTCGTGGAGGAGACGCGTACGGCCGCACGCCGAGCCTTCGCGGACGCCGGGGTCCACGTGACCCACGTCGACGGCCTCGCCCCGATCGTCCCGCTGCTCGTCGCCCAGATCGAACACGCTCTGGACCGCGGCCCGGCCGAGCGGCGTCGGCTGACCCGTCTGACGGCGACCGGCGACGGCGCGGACGTCGAGGTCACCTCGCCCTGCCGGGTACGGCTCACCACGTACCGCCTCGACCGGCTGCGCCGCACCCACACCCACGAGGTCTTCGACGGCGTGCTCGGGCCGGGCGGCCACCGCATCGCCCTGGACACCGGGACGGTGAAGGGGGAGTCCTACGTGGTGGCGCGGACGCCGGGAAGCGTGCTGGCGACGGCGGTGACGCGGGAGGCACCCGGCTGAGCGCGCGCCGGACCGCGGCTGGCTAGGATCGACGGTCTGATGACTGCCACCCTCGTCGCCAAGAACCTCGCCGCCGGCCACGGTGACCGCTCCCTGTTCACCGGGCTCGACCTCGTCGTCGCCCCCGGCGACGTGTTCGGACTCGTCGGAGCCAACGGCGCGGGCAAGTCCACGCTCCTGCGGATGCTCGCCGGACTGACCACCCCGGAACAGGGCGAGCTGCGCCTGTCCCCGCCCGGCGCCACCGTCGGCCACCTCCCGCAGGAGCCGGAGCGCCGGCCCGGCGAGACCGTCCGCGCGTTCCTGGCCCGCCGCACCGGCGTCACCGAGGCCCAGCACACCATGGACGAGGCCACCCAGGCCCTGGTCGACGGCGCCCCCGGCGCCGACGACGCCTACGCGACCAGCCTGGAACGCTGGCTCTCCCTGGGCGGCGCCGACCTCGACGACCGCGCCGCGGAGACCGCCGACGCCCTGGGGCTGACCGTCGACCTGGACCAGCCGATGACGTCCCTGTCCGGCGGCCAGGCGGCACGGGCCGGCCTCGCCTCCCTCCTCCTCTCCCGCTACGACGTCTTCCTCCTCGACGAGCCGACCAACGACCTGGACCTGGACGGCCTGGAGCGCCTCGAACGCTTCGTGACCGGCCTGCGCGCCGGCACCGTGGTCGTGAGCCACGACCGGGAGTTCCTCACCCGCACCGTCACCAAAGTCCTCGAACTCGACCTCGCCCAGCGGCAGATCAACCTATACGGCGGCGGCTACGAGGCCTACCTGGAGGAGCGTGAGGTGGCCCGCCGACACGCCCGCGACGACTACGAGGAGTACGCCGACAAGCGGGCCTCCCTCCAGGACCGGGCCCAGACGCAGCGTTCCTGGATGGACAAGGGCGTCAAGAACGCCCGGCGCAAGGCGGGCAACGACAACGACAAGATCGGCCGCAAGTTCCGCAGCGAGGCCAGTGAGAAGCAGGCCGCGAAGGCCCGCCAGACGCAGCGCATGATCGAGCGTCTGGACGTCGTCGACGAACCGCGCAAGGAGTGGGACCTGCGCATGGAGATCGCGTCGGCGCCGCGCTCGGGCGCGGTGGTCGCCACCCTGCGCGACGCCGAGGTCCGGCGCGGCGACTTCGTCCTCGGCCCGGTCTCCCTCCAGATCGACTGGGCGGACCGGGTGGCGGTGACGGGAGCCAACGGCGCGGGCAAGTCCACGCTGCTCGCCGCGCTCCTGGGCCGCGTCCCGCTCGACGAGGGACACGCGTCGCTCGGCTCCGGCGTCCTGATCGGCGAGGTCGACCAGGCCCGTAAGCTGTTCTACGGTCCCGAGTCGCTGCTGGACGCCTTCCGCACGGCGACCCCCGACATCGAACCGGCCGAGATCCGCACCCTCCTGGCCAAGTTCGGCCTCAAGGCGGACCACGTCGTGCGCCCCGCGGCGACCCTCTCCCCGGGCGAGCGCACGAGGGCCGCGCTGGCGCTCCTCCAGGGCAGAGGCGTCAACCTCCTGGTCCTGGACGAGCCGACCAACCACCTCGACCTGCCGGCGATCGAACAGTTGGAATCGGCCCTGGACACGTATGAGGGCACGCTTCTCCTGATCACCCACGACCGCCGCATGCTGGACGCGGTACGCGTGACCCGCCGCCTGGAGGTCACGGACGGCAAGGTGGTGGAACGCACGTAACCGCGGACAGCCGCCTCCCCCTAGCTGCGGGCAGTCGTGCCGCTGGGGCGGCACGGTGGGCGGTGGGGGCGCCTCCCGCTCGAGCGAAGCCGAGAGTGGGGGAGGCACCCGGCAAGCGCCGGGCCGTGCACCCCCCCAGCAACAGACCGTGCACCCCCCCCAGCAACAGACCGTGCACCCACCCCAGCAACAGACCGTGCACCCACCCCCAGCGACAGACCGTGCACCCACCCCCCAGCTACAGCACCGCGCGCCTACGCCAACCCGGCCCGCCGCAACGCGTCAGCCATCGCCCCGCTGGAAGGAGCCGGCGCCGCGGCCGCCTTCCCCTTCCCGCCGGAGGAGGCCCGCTGCTGCCGCTGCCTGGGCGGCTTCCCCCCACGCTCCCGCTTCTGGGGCTGTTCCCCCTGCGGCCCCTGAGAGGCGGCGGCCTCGTCGTCCAACCGCAGCGTCAACGAGATCCGCTTCCGCGGAATGTCGACGTCCATCACCTTCACCTTCACGATGTCCCCGGGCTTCACCACGTCCCGCGGATCCTTCACGAACGTCTTCGACATCGCGGAGACGTGCACCAGCCCGTCCTGATGCACCCCGACGTCCACGAACGCCCCGAAGGCCGCGACATTCGTGACGACACCCTCCAGGACCATCCCGGACGACAGGTCGGAGATCTTCTCCACGCCCTCCTTGAAGGTGGCCGTCCTGAAGGCGGGCCGGGGGTCGCGTCCGGGCTTCTCCAGCTCCTTCAGGATGTCGGTGACCGTCGGCAGACCGAACGTCTCGTTCACGAACTCCGCCGGCCTCAGTGACCGCAGCACCGCGGTGTTGCCGACCAGGCCGCCCACCTCCTGCCCGGAGGTCTTCACCATCCGGCGCACCACCGGGTAGGCCTCGGGGTGCACGCTCGACGCGTCCAGCGGGTCGCTGCCGCCCCGGATCCGCAGGAAGCCCGCGCACTGCTCGTACGCCTTGGGGCCGAGCCGCGACACCTTCTTGAGCTCGATGCGGGACGTGAACGGCCCGTTCGCGTCGCGGTGCGCGACGATGTTCTCGGCGAGTCCGGAGGTGACGCCGGACACGCGGGCGAGCAGCGGCGCAGATGCCGTGTTGACGTCCACGCCCACGCCGTTCACACAGTCCTCGACCACCGCGTCCAGCGAGCGCGACAGCTTCACCTCGGACAGGTCGTGCTGGTACTGGCCGACACCGATCGACTTCGGGTCGATCTTCACCAGCTCGGCCAGCGGGTCCTGGAGCCGGCGCGCGATCGACACCGCGCCGCGCAGCGAGACGTCCATGTCCGGCAGTTCCTGGGAGGCGAAGGCGGAGGCGGAGTACACGGAGGCGCCCGCCTCGGACACCATCACCTTGGTCAGCTTCAGCTCCGGGTGTTTGGCGATCAGTTCCCCGGCGAGCCTGTCGGTCTCGCGGGACGCCGTGCCGTTGCCGATCGCGATCAGGTCGACCGCGTGCTCCTCGGCGAGTCGCGCCAGCTTGGCGATCGCCTCGTCCCAGCGGTTGGCCGGGACGTGCGGGTGGATCACGTCCGTGGCGACGACCTTGCCGGTCGCGTCGACGACGGCGACCTTCACACCCGTACGGAAGCCGGGGTCCAGACCGAGCGTCGCGCGCGTGCCCGCCGGGGCGGCCAGCAGCAGGTCGCGCAGGTTGGCGGCGAAGACGTTCACCGCCTCGTCCTCGGCGGCGGTGCGCAGCCGCAGCCTGAGGTCGATGCCGAGATGCACCAGGATGCGGGTGCGCCAGGCCCAGCGGACCGTGTCCTTCAGCCACTTGTCGGCGGCCCGGCCGCGGTCGGCGATCCCGAACCGGTTCGCGACGATCCCCTCGTACGACGACGGGCCGTCGGTGGCCTCCTCGGGCTCCAGCACGAGGTCGAGCACGTCCTCCTTCTCGCCGCGCAGCAGCGCGAGGACCCGGTGCGAGGGGAGATCGGTGAACGGCTCGGCGAAGTCGAAGTAGTCGGCGAACTTGGCGCCGGCCTCCTCCTTGCCGTCCTTCACCTTCGCGGCGAGCCGCCCGCGCCCCCACATCCGCTCGCGGAGCTCGCCGATCAGGTCGGCGTCCTCCGAGAACTTCTCCGTGAGGATCGACCGGGCCCCGTCCAGCGCGGCCTGGGGGTCGGCCACGCCCTTGCCGGCGTCGACGAACGCCGCGGCCGCGGCAAGCGGGTCCACGGACGCGTCGGCGAGCAGCCCCTCGGCCAGCGGCTCCAGGCCCGCCTCACGCGCGATCTGCGCCTTCGTACGCCGCTTGGGCTTGTACGGCAGGTAGATGTCCTCCAGGCGCGCCTTGGTCTGTGCCGTCCGGATGCGTGCTTCGAGCTCCTCGGTGAGCTTGCCCTGCTCGCGTACCGACTCGAGGATCGCCGTTCGCCGCTCCTCCAGCTCCCGCAGATAGCGCAGCCGCTCCTCGAGCGTGCGCAGCTGCGCGTCGTCGAGCATCTCGGTCGCTTCCTTGCGGTAGCGGGCGATGAAGGGCACCGTAGAGCCGCCGTCGAGCAGCTCCACGGCGGCCTTCACCTGCCGCTCCCGTACGCCGAGTTCCTCGGCGATCCTGCCTTCGATGGACCTCACGTCGATGGACGCGCTGGGCCCGGGTGTCGTCACGATGCCGTACCGCCTTCTCACAGAGGTTGCGCGGCAATTGTGGCAGGTGGCACCGGCGATCTGGGATCAGGGCGCCACCCGGGCCGGTCGGGGACCGGCAGGCACCGGAGCCCGGGATCAGGCCCTGCGGCCGCGGGTGGCGGACGAGGCCCCGCCGAAAAGCCGGGCCAGCGCCCGGAAGGGAAGCGTCACGACGGTGGCGATGGCGCCACCGATCTGGCGCAGTACGTCTGCGATGGCACGGAACACGAAGAACCCCTTTCCTCTCCCGGCCCCTGCGGCCGGGAGCCCTACGGGTACCTCCGGATCGGCCGGACATGCCCGTCGGCGGGCGGTGACCCGGTCAGCGCTTGCCGAGCAGGTCCGCCGGGAAGGCGCCCGCGTCGAGTGCCGTGCGTGCGAAGGCCGTTGCGAGTTCGGTCAGACGAGCCACGGCCTCCGCACCGAGGTGTGCGTAGGGAGCGGCGTCCAGCCGGTCCGTCTCCCGTTCGATCTCCTCGCGCAGTGCGGCGCCCCGCTCGGTCAGCTCTCCCGTGTCGTCGACCAGCTCGCGCTCGCGCAGCCGGTCCGTCGCCGCGTCCCACTCCGACTGACTCCAGCCACGGGTGGTGAAGACCCACCTCGGGGCCATGCCCTTGCCGGTGGCGGTGTGCGTCACCAGCGCCTCCAGACCGTCGAGCCCCGCGGCCGTGAGCGCGGCGAGGTGGCCGTCGCCCCGGTGCTCGCGCAGCAGGGTCGCCGCGTGCCAGAGCGCCAGGTGCGGCGCGTCGGGCACGGGCAGGTCCGCGTGGGCGGAGTACAGCGGACGGGCGCCGCGGGAGCAGCCGTCGGCGGCGCGCAGCGCCAGACCGGCGGCCTCGGACATCTCCGCGGACGCCAGGGCCTCCTCGCCGAGCAGGCGGCGCAGCGTCGCGTCGACGGCTCGCGCGCGTGCCGCCAGCACCTGTCCGGGCGGGACGGTCTCCCACACCGCGGGCACATGGCGGGCGACGAGGTCGTGCTTGTAGTTGTAGAACGTCGCCGTCACGGTGCCGGCGCCGACCGGCCCCAGCGCGGCGGCACGCACGGCGAAGTTGACGGCCCGGGGGTCGGTGACCCCGAGGGCGCCCAGTTCCCGGCCCAGGTCGGGGGAGAAGTAGTGCGTCGAGTGCAGTGAGTTGAGCGCGTTGTGGCAGCGACGGCCGGCACGGGCGTCGAGGGCGGCAGTGGTCATGCCGCGCACGTTACCAACCGCTCAGTACGTCCTCCAGGCCGCCCGCCGAGCCGCCCTCCATGTCGCCTTTCGTGCCGTTCCCCGGGTGGGTGCCGCGTGGCAGAAAAGGTGGGGAACTCGTCATTGCGGTCACCGGCGCCCGGGCGAAGAATCGACGGCATGGTGCAGCGAACCGTCCTCGTCGTCCTCTTCGACGACGTTCAGAGCCTCGACGTCACCGGCCCCGTGGAGGTCTTCTCGGGCGCCGAGACGCACACACCGGGGACGTACCGCATCCGCACGGCCTCCCTGGACGGCGCCCCCGTGCGCACGTCCAGCGGTCTGACCGTCGTACCGGACCAGGCGCTCGCCGACGCGTCCCGCCCGGACACCCTGATCGTCCCCGGCGGCCGGGGCAGCCGGAATCCCGACCCGGGCCTGATCGACTGGCTGCGCGTGAACGGACCGCGCGCCCGGCGCCTGGTCTCCGTCTGCACCGGGGCGATCCTGCTCGCCGGGGCGGGTCTCCTGGACGGCCGCCGCGCCACCACCCACTGGGCCTACTCCGACCGGCTCGCCCGCGACCACCCGGCCGTGGACGTCGACCCCGACCCGATCTACATCCGCGACGGCCACGTCGCCACGTCCGCCGGCGTCACCTCCGGCATCGACCTCGCCCTCGCCCTGGTGGAGGAGGACCTGGACCGGGAGACCGCCCTGACCGTCGCCCGCCACCTGGTGGTGTTCCTGCGCCGGCCCGGGAACCAGGCCCAGTTCAGCGTCCAGCTCGCGGCCCAGACCGCACGGCGCGAGCCCCTGCGCGAGCTCCAGCGGTGGATCACCGAGCACCCGGGTGCCGATCTGAGTGTGGAGTCGCTGGCCGCCCGGGCCCGCCTCTCGCCGCGCCACTTCGCCCGCGCCTTCCAGGCGGAGACCGGCACGACACCCGGCCGGTACGTCGACCGGGTCCGCCTGGAACACGCCCGCCGGTTGCTGGAGGACGCCGGCGACGGCGTCGAGGAGGTGTCCCGCGTCAGCGGTTACGGCACTCCGGAGGCCATGCGCCGCGCCTTCGTCAAGGCCCTCGGAACCTCACCGGCCGAGTACCGCCGCCGGTTCCGTCCCGCGCCCGTCCACTGAGGGCGCGTCCCCGATCACTGAGCGACCCCGGAAGGAAACACGTGCAGATCGCCATCGTGCTCTTCGACCGTTTCACCGCCCTCGACGCCGTGGGCCCGTACGAGATCCTGAGCCGCGTACCGGACGCGGAGACCGTCTTCGTCGCCGAGCGGACCGGCCCCGTCCGCAACGATTCGGGGAGCCTGGTGCTGACCGCCGACCGAACCCTGGCGGACGTGCCGAGCCCGGACGTCGTCGTCGTGCCGGGCGGCCCCGGCCAGGAGGCGCAGATGGACAACGAGGACCTGCTGGACTGGCTGCGCTCCGCCGACGCCACCAGCACCTGGACCACCTCGGTCTGTTCCGGCTCCCTGCTGCTCGCCGCCGCGGGGCTGCTGACCGGCCGCCGCGCCACCTCGCACTGGCTGGCCCTGGAGCTCCTGAAGCGGTTCGGCGCCGAGCCGGCCGGGGAGCGGGTGGTCACCGACGGCAAGTACGTCACCGCGGCAGGCGTCTCCTCCGGCCTCGACATGGGCCTCACGCTGGTCGGCCGGATCGCCGGCGACGAGCACGCCCAGGCGGTTCAGCTGCTGCTGGAGTACGACCCGCAGCCGCCCTACGACGCCGGTTCCCCGCAGAAGGCGCCCGCACATCTCGTCGAGGAGTTCCGCACCAGGAACCGGTTCATTCCGACGTAGGCGCGCTTCCCGACGTGCTCCCCGGCGCACTCCAGCCGAAACGCGGCTGCCTGCGCTCCAGGAAGGCGGCGACACCCTCCGCGGTGTCGCCGCTGTCGCGCGCCTGGGCGCTCCAGTACGCGTCCCGGTCCGTGCGTCCGCTCGCGAACTCCTTCGCCGCGGCCTGCGTCAGCCGTGAGCGCGACGCGAGGACCCGAATGAACTCCGCAAGCCGCTTGTCGAGCTCGCCCTCCGGCAGCACCTCGTCGACCAGGCCGGTGCGCAGCGCCCGCCCGGCGTCGATCAACTCCCCGGAGAACAGCAGGTACTTCGCGGTGGCGGGGCCCGTCAGCGCCACCAGCCGACGGGTCGAGGACGCCGGATACACGATCCCCAGTCTGGCCGGGGTCACTCCGAACAGCGCCGACTCCTCGGCGAACCGCAGGTCGCAGGCGGCCGCCAACTGAGCCCCGCCGCCCACACAGTGGCCGCGGATCGCCGCCAGCGTCGGCTTGGGGAAGGCCGCGAGGGCCTCCTCGGCGCGGACGGCGAGTCCTTGCGCCTCCTGGGCCGACTCCCGCAGGGTCGAGATGTCGGCCCCGGCGCAGAACGTCGTCCCCGCGCCGGTGAGCACCAGGGCCCGCACCGCCGGATCGGCCGCGAGGGCGTCGAGCAGCTCGGGCAGCGCCCGCCACATCGCGGCCGTCATGGCGTTGCGCTTGGCCGGGTGGTGGACGATGACGGTGGCGACCGAGTCGGCGACCCGGTGCAGCATCTGCGGCTCCATGGCCCGGATGCTATCCGCCGATCCGTGGGGTCGTGCGGCGGGTGCGAGCGGGACAGGAACGGTCCCACAACTGACCGTGTCATACGCCAACGCTCAGAAGTGTTCGATATCTGCCGACTTGTGTTCAGTTCTCCGAAGTGGAGCGACGCGTTACCAACACTCAGGGGTGTGGTGACAATCGAGCCCAGGGGTGGCGACCGGACGATGGACGAGACCGGGCCCGCCGGGCCGCTGCCGTACGAAGGCGTCTGGCGGTTCACCGCCCCCGCCGTGGACGCGTCGGTCCCGCAGGCGCGGCACGCCGTGCGGGACCTGCTGGTGCGCCAGGGCGTGCCGGTCTCCGACGACGTGATCGAGGGCCTGCTCCTGATCGTCTCGGAGCTGGTCACGAACGCCGTCCGGCACGCGGCGGTGCTGTCGCCGGTCCTCGCCGTCGAGGTCGCAGTCGGGCCCGAGTGGGTGCGGGTGTCCGTGGAGGACAGCCACCCCTACCGCCCGACCGCCCTGGAGGCCGACCACGGCCGGACGGGCGGTCGTGGGCTGCTCCTGGTGCGGGAGATCACCCTGGAGGCGGGCGGGGCGTGCGACGTGGCCCACACGGCGAGTGGCGGCAAGGTGATCTGGGCCGCCCTGCCGCTCAAACGCGCACTTGCGTGAGGAGTGTCCGCCGGTCGGCGAAGCCGGTCGGCGAAGCCGGCCGGCGGACATGCTCACCAGCCCGCGGACGGGCCCGTCAGCTCGCGGACGGCGGGCCGCGCCGCGTCCAGCACCGTCATGAACCACGCCGAGAAGGTGTCCCGCCCATGCCGCTCGATCAGCTCGGCAGGCGACACGAAGGCCGTCTCGGCCACTTCCTCCGGGTCGGGCCGCGGCGCTGCCTGCACCAGGCCGACGAACAGGTGGTTGTACTCCTGCTCGACCAGCCCCGAGGCCGGGTCCGGGTGGTTGTAGCGCACCGTGCCCGCCTCGGCGAGCAGCGACGGGGAGACGCCCAGCTCCTCGTACGTCCGCCGGGCCGCCGCCGCGAAAGGTGCCTCCCCGGGGTAGGGGTGACCGCAGCAGGTGTTTGACCACACACCGGGGGAGTGGTACTTGCCCAGCGCCCGCTGCTGGAGCAGCAGCCGGCCCCGCTCGTCGAAGAGGAACACGGAGAAGGCGCGGTGCAGCTGCCCCGGAGGCTGGTGCGCGGAGAGCTTCTCCGCGGTGCCGAGCGTCACGCCGTTCTCGTCGACCAGTTCCAGCAAAATCGCGTCTGCGGTGCCGTTCGACGAACTGTGCGTCGCGGTGGCAGGAGTGATCGGCATACCCATCCTTCACATCGGTCCTCGCGCCCCAAGTGTGCCGTACGAATCCGGCGCTCTCGGCACTTCACGGCACTCCCGCATGTTCCGCGCGAGGGCGCGGGCGGCGGTGGTCACCGGTCGGGCGCCGAGGAAGGGGCCCAAGTGATCATCGTGCCCGGCGCCGCGCACCGGGAACCGTCCGCGCCCGGGCGGGAAGAAGACATGGCCGGGAAGAAGAAGTGGCCAAGAAGAAGTGGCCAAGAAGAAGTGGCCGGGAACAGGGCGTGGCCGCGCGGAAGAGGTTCGCCGGTGCCACCGTCTCTCAGTGGCACAGCCGCGCCTCGTGCTCCGCGTGGCCGCTGGGTTCCAGCTGGAAGGTGCAGTGCTCCACGTCGAAGTGGTCGCCGAGGCAGCCCTGCAACTCGTGGAGCATCTTCTCGTGGCCGATCGCGCTCAGCACCTCGCCGCTCACCACCACGTGCGCCGACAGCACCGGCATACCCGAGGTGATCGTCCAGGCGTGCAGGTCGTGCACGTCCTCGACCCCGTCCAGCGCCAGTATGTGGGCGCGCACCTCGGCGATGTCCACGCCCTTGGGCGCGGCCTCCAGCAGTACGTCCAGGGTCTCGCGCAGCAGCCGCCACGTGCGCGGCACGATCATCAGGCCGATGACCAGTGAGGCGATCGGGTCGGCCGCCTGCCATCCGG
Organism: Streptomyces marokkonensis; assembly: GCF_039539045.1. Classification (NCBI taxonomy): domain Bacteria; kingdom Bacillati; phylum Actinomycetota; class Actinomycetes; order Kitasatosporales; family Streptomycetaceae; genus Streptomyces; species Streptomyces marokkonensis. Next base: position 698 of record NZ_BAABCQ010000047.1, on the reverse strand, counting down.
TGCCCAGGATCACCAGCGCCGAGACGATCACGGTCAGCGAGCCCAACGCGTCGGCCGCCACCTCCAGGAAGGCGCCCCGCACGTTGAGGCTCTCCTTCTGACCCCGCATCAGCAGCGTCAGCGACACCATGTTCGCCACCAGGCCGATCACGCCGAAGACGACGGCCAGCCCGCCCTTGGTCTGGGCCGGCGTGACGAATCGCTCGATCGCCTCGTACAGGACGTAGCCGCCGACGCCGAGCAGCAGCAGGCAGTTGGCAAGGGCCGCGAGGATCTCGGCCCGGGCGTAGCCGAAGGTGCGCCGGTCGCTGGGCGGCAGGTTCGCGAAGTGGATGGCCAGCAGCGCCATGCCGAGTCCCAGCGCGTCGGTCGCCATGTGCGCCGCGTCGGCGACCAGCGCGAGCGAGTCGGCGAGCATGCCACCGACGATCTGGACGACCATGACGAAGAGCGTGATCGCCAGCGCGACCCGAAGCCTGCCGCGGTACGCGGCGGTCGCCGTCCCGCCGGCGTGCGCTCCGTGCGCATGCCCGTGATCGTGCCCAGCCCCCATGAGAAGCAGCCTCTCTGTGCGGTCGACGTCGTCCGGCCTCCGGCAATCCGGAGCGCGGAGTCCGGGACACAGTCAACTACGGGTAGGGGGTATCCGGCAACGCGGCACTGAACACCGTTGTCATGTGCCCTGACCTGCAGAAACG
>NZ_BAABCQ010000046.1:0-45785 GCF_039539045.1 Streptomyces marokkonensis | reverse complement strand
AAGGAGTTGCTTACGTGAATTGTCTTCCTAAGACCGCTTGGCCTCCGACTTGGTTGGAGTTCACAAAGACAGCGTGTCCGGTCAGCTCCAACGGTGGGGCATCCCGCGACGCCCCGAGGGCCCCTATTCGAATCCCTTTGCCTCACTGAATGTCACTCTCTCGCCTGCAATGCATCGTCTGAGCAGAACTCGAAATTGCCTGACACGGCTACGCAACCTCCTGCACATACCCGGGCACCCCAGCATCACGGCTGCCGCGAAATCGCTCGACATCCCTCCAACCACCCTCCGCAGACAGCTTCGAAGCATCGAAGCTGTCCTGGGCGCCACCGTGATCGCACACACCAACCCGCTGTCGATCGTTCCGTCGGGAGCTGCCTTCTTCGATGAGGCGCGTCAGCTCATTGCCCTTCTCGACAACAGAGCGAACCGACGCCGGTCCGGCTCGGTTAGCGAGGCTGGAGATCCCCAAGCCTTTTGAAAGCTCCGCAGTGAACGCACGCTTGCCGGCCGCGGTCCCCATCGTGGCCGATGAGGCGCCGGTGGAGTGAGGACCTGCGTCGGCGCGGCGTGTCGCGGTTTCCCACGAAATCCGGTGGAGTCTCAGCGGCCGGAAGTGGTTGAGTCCTGCTCAATGCTTCGCTGACACGGCCCGGCACAGTGCGAGGCGCAAGGTCCGAATCGTAGGCGCGGTTAGCCTCGATCTTTCTTGATGTTCGCCGACTCCGTCGGCGGACCGTCTCGTTGCGGGTGGGGAAGGCTGGGCAGGTTGAGGGCCCGAGTGTCGTCCCGGGGTGGCGCCGGGCTCCACTGCTCCGGTATCGGGCTGTCGTCGTAGGGGCGAAATATCTGCTGGTCAGCCGGGGTTCGGCAGGAGCGCGAGCCGTTCGAGGGCTGCGGTGATCTCGCCGGTCCAGGGCCAGTGCCGGGCGAGGCGGAGGATCCGCCGGCGGCCGGTGGTCACGAGTTGTCCGGCCGCAGTGAACAGCCGGAAGCGCAGGCGGCGGGGTTCCCAGAGTCTGGCCCCGCCGGTCAGGGCGAGCATCGGCATCCAGGCCAGGAGATCGAGGGCAGTCTGCACGATCTCCAGCCAGACCTTGTTCTGGGCTGTGGAGTGCAGGGGCAGGTCGCGCAGGCCGGTGGCCCGGGCGGCGCGGATGCGATCCTCGGCGCGGGCACGCAGCCGGTGACGAGTTCGAGTTCGGCGATCGGCCGGTCGGGGGTGTTGGTCGCGAAGCAGGTGATCCGCATGCCGTCCGCGTCGGTGATCCGCAACTGGGCTCCGGGATGAGGCCGTTCCTTGCGGACGATTAGCCGCATGCCTTTCGGCCAGCCGTCCAGGAGCCCGCCGGTGAGTTCGGCGACCCAGGCACCGTCACGGACCGAGCCGTCGGTCTCGACGGCCGGGGTCCACGCTTGGGCGGGGGTCTTCAGGACGTGTTCGTGGACCTGCCCGGTGACCGTCATGCCGACCGAGTAGGACAGCCACCGTCCTCGCCTGGCGCGCCAGGACAGGAACTCCCGGGTGCCGTCGGCGGAGTCCGTGCGGATCAGCGTCTGCCGCCCTCGCCGGTAGTGCTTCGGCAGCTGGGCGAGGGCCAGCCGGGCGGTGGTGATGTGGTCGGCGACCGTGTTCGAGCCTGCGTTCCCCGGCCTGAGGAGCGCGGCGACCGGTTCTCCGGTTCCGCCCGGGCCGTGGTCGACGAAGGCGGTGAGCGGGTGATGGCCGTAGGTCTTCTTCCAGGTCGCTGCCGCGTCCTCCTTGTCCGAGTGGGCGATCACGAGGACTCCGTCGAGGTCGACGGTGACCTGGCCGTCTGTGTCCGGGGCGTGTCTGCCGGCCAACGACCAGATTCGGTTGCGGACTTCGGCCCGTGCGGACCTGACGGCCTGCAGGGCCTTTTCGCCGGAGGCGGCGAGGGTGTCGATCAGGCGGGAGACGGTCGGGTCGGAGGCGACCGGGCCGAAGACGGCCGGCTCGGCCCGCAGCATCGCGACGTCCGCGAGGCAGTCCCCGCCCAGCGCGACCGCCAGGGCGACATCCAGGAGGATCTTGCCGGGATCGTGAACGGCCCGCGGCTTGCGCCATGGAGCCAGAGCCCGGGATATCGCCTGGTCGAGACCGGTCTTGCAGGCCGTTTCGACGAGGCGAACCGACCCGGCCTGGGACACGACCTGGCGGCCATCGTCCTGAACATGGACACGGGGATAGGTCCCGATAGAGTTCTTCACCTGGGAAGTGCCTCCGACGATGGCAGGAACAGGGACCTCGGCAATCCCCATTCTTGCTCGTCAGAGCAACTTTCTGCTTTCCTGACCGCCTCTCAGCAAGCCAGGTCAGGTGTCGCCCAACCCTGCAGCAGTCCCGATCGTCCTGGTGCGCTATCGCACCAGGACGACGGTTCCACGGGGGACGAGCTGCCCCGGGCCCGCGTCGGCGCTGCACCGGCTACTGCTGTGACCGCATGGGTCCGCCGGGCCGGTGGTCGCTTCGCTCACCCTGAGAACGATCCATGATGGACGACGCTGCCCCTACCGGCGTAGAGCGAGCGTCGATCGGGTTGCGGCGAGTACGGAGGCCAGGCCGAGAGTGGCGAGGAGCAGGCTCATCTGTCCCCAGGGAATGCTGAGTTGGAAGTCGGTGATCTGGGTGGCCAGAGCCACGGTCGGGACGATGGCGATGAAGAGCCCGAGGAGAGTGGCGGTGCCCAGAAGCAGGGCGTACTGCCAGAGGATGATGTGGCGGCCCCAGGACGGCGGGATGCCGAGCGCGATGAGGCTGTCGATGTAGGTCTTCAGTGCTCGGGTCTGGCCGCGGAGCGCGGTGAGGACGGTGGTGAGCGCAAGCAGGGCCAAGGCCGCGGCGGAGACGTAGAGCGCTGTATCCGGGACCGGTGGTTCTGGCTCGACATGGATGTAGGCGGCGCGCGCGTCGATCGCGTGGTCCTGGAGAATCTGTTGCACGCGCGCGTCCTGGCCGTCGTCGGCGTCCGCGACCATGATCGGGCCCCGCACGGCGATGGGGAGGTCAAGGCGGCGGGCGGTGTCGACGAGAAGGATCCCGTCCGTGCCGGCGCGCCAGCCCGTGGGTGCCAGTTCCAGTGGCTTGGAGGGCAGGGGAGGGGTTTTGCTGAGGATGCGGTCGTCCTCAGCCACCACAAGTCGGGTCGGCTGTCCTTCGGGGGGCGGGGCGTTGTCGCGGTCCGCCCAGACCAGGAGGCCGCCGCGGTTGAGCAGCGCACGCTGGTCGGCGGTAAGGGGGCGGCCGGTCAGGACGGGGACGTCGTCGGGTGAGTCAACGGCTAGGATGCCGCCGTCGTTGCCTTGGCGAGTTGTGCTGGGGACGGGGCCGGTTTCGTCCACGGACTCCTTCGAGAGGCGGTGGAGTTCCACCTGGGGAAGGCCTTCGAGAACTTTGCTCTCCTTGAGCACGGTGAGCACCCGCTCGGGTGGTGCGAAGGCGCTGCTGGCCCGGTGCGCCAGTAGTACCTGGCCGGGCAGGACCTCCGGTTGCACGGTGTTCTCGCTGCTGCGGATCAGGGTGTCGAGAAGGGCGAGCATGCCCAGGCTGGCGCCGATGATCACGGTAAGGACGGCGAGGGCGGCCTGTGCCCGCCTTCGGTCGGCCTGCAGTTGACGGCGGGCCAGCCTGCGGCGGGCGTCACGCTCCGTGAGCAGGCGGGTCGCGAGTCCGAAGAACTCCGGCAACGTCAGCACCACCGCGGCCGTGATCAGGGCGGTCAGGAACATGCCCTCGGACGGGGTGTCGAGGCGTGTCGCCGTGTAGACCATGCAGACGCACCAGACGCCCAGCGCGGCCAGCTGGCGGACGTCGCGGACAACCGTCGCGGCACTCTTCTTGCGGAGATTCTTCGCCTGCGGCTGGTGTGCCGGTGACGTGGTGGTGGGGTGAGGCTGCTCACTGCGTGTCCGGCGGGCCAGGAGCAGTCCCGCGCCGGTCAGCACTCCGGTTGCCGCGACCAGAGCGAGGAGCTGCGTAGCAGCGTCTGTGATTCCTTCGACATCTCCCGCCGGCCGGTCTTGCAGGTGCGCCAGGAGAGGTCGTAGGGCCCAGCCGGTGGCAACTCCGGCGGCGGCACCGGCGGTAGCTGCCGCCAGGCACCATGCCACGCAGGCGAAGCTCACGGCCGCTACCGTGGTGGCGGGTCGCAGCCCCAAGGAGACCATGGTCTCCGTGGTGCGCCGCAGGCGTCGGTCGACGAGCCCGAACATCAGCAGCACTGCGCCGATGGGGACCAGAACGGCGGGGATGGTGTATCCGGCGGGGGACTTCTCGATCCAGTAATCGGCTGCTTTGGTCTCCAGCTGTGCCCGAAGGATCGGCGGGCCGGGCAGAAGTTCCGGTCCGCCCTTGGCCTCCTGTGAGCCGGAGCCATCGCTGTACGGCGTAAGCGTCTTGGTTACCGCGTCCATGACGGCTTGTTCTGGACCCCCGGTCCACAGCAGGTAGGGCTGTGCGGCCAGGGAGGGGTAGCCCTCAGCGAGTTTCGGGTCCAGACTGCTCCACGTGCCTGGCGCGGCGAGCAGGGCCGAGGTGTTCGCGTAGTGGTTGTCTGCGACGCCCACCACGCGCAGCCGAACGTCACCGAGCACGGTGAGCGTCTGGCCGGGCGCGGCTTTGACGTCCCCGGGGTCGGTCACAACGATCTCGCCCGGCTGTTGCGGCCAGTGCCCGGCCGTCAACTCGTACATATCTGGGTACGGGTTGGGCGTCCACTGCCCCTCCAGCAGGGTCACGTTCCGTGCCGGAGTGACGGCGAGCTGCACGTCGAGTGCGGTGAGGAAGGCGGCGGACTCGTTCGCACCGGCCTGCTGAGCCGCCCCGGCCATGGCTGGGGCCGGCGTCTTACTGCCGGGGGGAAGCGTCATCTCAGCGCTCGCGAGAGCGTCGAAACGGCCCAAGTCGCGATCGGCCTCCTGAGCACCTGAGAGTGACAACGTCGACAACGCGATGAACATGGCCATCGTGAACAGACCCGCCACGAACACCGTTGAAGAGGCACCGATCCATTGGCCCGGGCGCCGGCCCAGCCGCCATGCCAGCCGTGCCGCGAGCCGTGGCTGCGGCAGGACCGATGTGCCCTTATCTGCCTGCTTCGGCTGCCGCGCCATCAGCGGTGTTCCAGGCGGCCGTCGACGACTTCGTAAACCGAGTCGGCGAACTCCCGGCAGCGGGGATCGTGGGAGCAGACCACTGCCAGCACCCCCTCGTCGGACAACTTCCGCAGCAGCGTGAACATCTCCCTCGTAGCGGCCGAATCCAGCGCTCCTGTCGGCTCGTCCGCCAGGAGCACGGCGCGGTCACCGGCCAGCGCGCGGGCAATACCCACCCGCTGCCGCTGACCGCCGGACAGCTGACCTGGAAGTCGGTCCTCCAGCCCGGCCAGGCCCACGCGGGCCAATTGGGCGACAGCCTCCGCACGGGCAGCAGAGGACGTATCCCCGCGCGCCTCCAGCGGCAACGCAACGTTCTCGGCGGCGGTGAACTCCTCCACCAACTGGTGGTGCTGGAAGACCACGCCGACGGCATCCAACCGCAGCCGCGCGCGCCGGGCCTCATCCGCCGCACCGACGTCGACACCGGCGACCTGGATGTCACCGGTATCGGCGACATCCAGGCCGGCCAGCAGGTTCAGCAGGGTCGACTTCCCGGAGCCGCTCGCCCCGTACACGCAGACGAACTCGCCCGCGCTGGCGGTGAAGTTCACCTCCCGTGCGGCCCACACCGTTTCCACTGCCGATCGGTAGGCTTTACACAGGTCGCGCGTTTGGATCAGCGGTGCTCCGGTCATGTCGTCAGTCCTTCTGCTCTCTGAGCGGTTTAGCAGCCGTACCTGGTTCGCCACGAGCTGACCTCGTCGCTGTTCAGCGGCGAGACGTTGTTGTCATTGGCTTCCTTAGCCATGCCCTGCCTGTCGCCGGTGCCGTTCCTGGCGCCGTACATGCAGCCCTCGTGGGTGCCCGACTCGTTGGACCACGAGTCCATCGCGTTGTCCTCGTCGCCGCTCAGATTGACGAGCGTGCTGCTGCCGTGGTACCGCTCGTCGAGCATCCACTGGTAGTCGTTGTTGCCCCACAGGCACATGTTGTTGTTGTTGCAGTCGCTTATCGCCGCATTGGCCACGGGCGTGACCATCAGGGCGGAGCCGACGAGCATGACGGTAGCGATAGCCTTCTTGATCTTCACGTGCTCTCGATTCCCGACATTGCACGTACACAGGCACCTCGGGATCACGCCGTCAGGCAAGCCGCGTTGCACAGCACGAACGCCTCGTCCGTACCGGCAGAAACTTCCCCCCCAGGTGCTTGCAAGATCGGATACAATCACGTAGCGGAGCAGTTCGACAACGCTCAGTTTCAGACAGCGCGACGCAAAGGGACCGTAGCAACTACGCGCCCCTGCCAGGCTTCACCCAGTGGCCGCTCTTCGCCTGACCCTCGGAACGGACCACCGGACGACCTGCCAGTAAACGCCGACGTGTGAAATGCCCCGGTTCACGCCTACATAACACCAGCGACCACAGGCCAATTCTTGCGCGGTGTTGCATTATCGCCGACGGACTTGGCACGGCCTTTCAATTGCGCAAGCGAGGGGGCGAATAGCCGCCCCTTGGGCGCTCAACGGTATCGGCGTTCAGGCGGAGGCCGGAACCTTCAGCACGTGGCTGTGGGCCTGTTCGGTGACAGCCATGCCGACGGTGTAGGACAGCCACCTCCCGCGCTGTGTGAGCCCGGTGAGGAAGGTATGGATGCCGCCGGCGGAGGTACCCGCGCCGGTACTCCTTCGGCAACTGCGCCAGGGCCAGCCGGGTGGCGGTGACGTGGGTGGTGGCCGTACGTCCGCTTCCACGTGGATGCGGCGTCCTCCTTCTCGGAATGCGCGATCACCGGCACCCCGTCGGGTCCGAGGCGGCCCGAATACAGTCGGCTCGGCCCGCAGCATGCCGACATCCGCGAGGCAGTCCCCGCCCAAGGCCACAGCCAGGGCGACGCCCAGGAGGACCTTGCCCGGGTCATGGACGGCCCGCGGCTTGCGCCACGGCATCAGCGCTGCGGATATCGCGGTGTCCAGGCGGGCCTTGCGGACGGTCTCGACCAGCAGCACGCTCCCGGCCTGGGAGACCACCGCCCGGCCGCCTCCCCCGCTGCGGGCCCGCGGGCAGGACCCGATAATTTTTCACCTGGAGAGTGCTTCTTCCGTGCAGCTGACAGGACCCTAGACAAGTCCCATCGTTACAGGTCAGGAGCATCTCCGCTTATTCGATCAAGCCTCGGACAGCGTCCCCATGAAAGCGCGAGGTTAGCCCGCGTGTCGTCGAGTGATGGAGGTTGTCGCGGTGGCTGGTTATGGGGCGCTTTCCGACGTATACGAGTGGCTGATCGGGGACGACAGGCTGACCCCCGCCAAGGCAGCCGCGGTTTACTACAGCGATGTCGTGGGCTCTCTGCCGCCCAACGCGCGCGTCCTCGACTGCGCGTGTGGAACCGACCAGCTCGCCGTCGGTCTCGCGAGTCTTGGCCTTGACGTGGTCGCCGCAGACGCCAGCAGCGGGATGGTTCGCCGGACCGAGAAGGCCGCCGACGAGCAGGGTGTCTCGCTTCGGGCGCTCCGCGCGAACTGGGACGAGCTGCCCGACCACCTGGAGGACTCCACGTTCGACCTGGTGTTCTGCGTCGGCAACTCGCTCGGACACGCCGAGGGCGCAGCCGGGCGCCTGACCGCACTGGAAGCGATGTCGCGGCTGCTGAATCCGGGCGGACGCCTTGTGCTCCACTCACGCAACTGGGAGCTCGTGCGCTCCGCCGGCTCACGGGTAGACGTCCGTGATCGACTCATCCGCCGCGACGAACGCGATGCGGTCGTCAGCTACTACTGGCAGATCGAGCAGCGCTGGGAGCAGGAACACTTCCTCGAGATCGTGGTCGCCCAGATCGAGCCGGGTGGGGCAGTGCGAGCCTGCTCGGAGCGGTTGTCCGTCTGGCCCTACCGGTACGAGGACCTCGTGACGCAGTTGCGGAGTGTCGGGCTCACGATGCAGTCCACCACTTTCGACCCCGAGAGCGATGGATACCTGGTGGTCGCCAGCCGCGACCAGGCATGAGGCACGTCTGAGCCAGCGCGCTGATCCGCCTTTCGTCGTTGTCGTTGTCGTTGCCGACCGACCGGCTCGCGACCGCCTGCAGCGGGTTCTTCGCGAAGTGTTCAGCGCTTGAAGCAGTTACCGCGGGCGCGGTCCTCGCCGTGCTGGCTTCCGACCTGCGGACCGCGACCTGCACCGCCTCCACCAAGGCGTTCGTGATCCTGGACGACACGCTGTTGCCGATCGACCGAATCGCGGCCGACCGGCCCTTCTACTCTGGGAAACATGAGAAGCACGGCATGAACGTGCAGATCATCACCGCTCCCGCCGAGCGACTGGTGTGGGCATCGCCTGCACTACCCGGCGCGGTCCACCTTCACTCTGTGTTATCGATCAGACTGAAAGGAGGCTGCCGATTGCTCAGCATCGACCGACGCCTTCACTGCTCAATGCACCTGGATTGCGGCGTTTCCGCAGGAACCCGTGCTCACGCAGTTGCGGAACCTACACCGAGGGCGGAGGGGGAGTGCGTGAGGGGCGGGGGACGCGATGTCCCCCCGCCCCTCGCGCGTGCAGGGTCAGGGCGTGAGGCCCTCGACGAACACGCGGGTGAGCACGGTCGGCGCGGTGATGGCGGTACCGACGACGACACCGTGCGCGCCCACCGCGAGCGCCCGGGCCGCCTGTTCCGGCGTCGCGATCCGGCCCTCGGCGATCACCGGGGTGGTCAGCGCGGCCGCGAGGTCGGCCACGAGGGCCAGGTCCGGGGCGGTCTGCACCGGGGAACCCGGCACGTAGCCGGACAGGGTGGTGCCGATGAGGTCGGCGCCCCGGCCGGCGGCGGCGACCCCCTCGTCGAACGTCGACACGTCGGCCATGACCTGGGCGCCCGCCGCGTGGACGGCCTCGACGAGATCGGCGAAGGTACTGCCGTCGGGACGCGGGCGCGCGGTGGCGTCGGCCGCGACGACCGCGGCACCGGCCTCCACGAGGGCGAGCGCGTGGCGCACGGTCGGGGTGATGAAGACGCCGCTGTCGCCGTCCTTCCACAGGCCGATCACCGGAAGGTCGACGGCCGCGACGGTGGCCGCGACGACCTCCGGGTCGTTGACGCGCACGGCCGCCGCGCCGCCTGACCGCGCCGCGAGGGTCATGCGGACCAGGGTGTCGGTGTGGCGCATCGGGTCGCCGGGCGGCGCCTGGCAGGACACGATCAGGCGGGCCTTGAGGGCGTCGGCCAGGGACGGGGCCGAGGTCATGGACGGACTCCAGTGGTGAGGGGGTCGTGCAGGGGCAGGGTGCGGGTCAGTTCGGCCGCGCCGAGGACCGCGGCGTCGGCGCCGCCGTTCGGCGCGGCGGGGCGCAGTGCGCGCAGCGGAAGCATGAGCTCCGCCGCGAACGCCGCGCACAGGGCCTCCCAGTACGGGGCACCTATCCCGGGTACGCCGCCGGCGACGACGACGCGGTGCGGGCCGAGCGCGTTGGCGAGGCCACCGAGGGCGCGGCCGACCGCCCGGGCGCCGAGCGTGATGGCGGACCTGGCGTGCGCGTCGCCGTGGGCCGCGCGCTCGGCGACGGTCTGGAGGCGGTCGGCGCTTTCCCCGCTGATCCGTCCGTAGTGCGCGGTGATGGCGGGGCCCGCCGCGATCGCCTCCAGGTGGCCGGTGGCGCCGCAGGTGCAGGGCAGCCCGGTCGCCTCGGGGCTCGGCAGGTGCCCGAGGTGGCCCGCGATGCCGGCCGCGCCGTGCAGCATGCGGCCGCCGGCGGCGACGGCGCCGCCGACTCCGGTGCCGACGGCGGCGTAGACGAAGGTGCCGTCGGCGCCCAGCCCGGCGAGTTCCGTCGCCGCGGCCGCGCGTACGTCGTTGTCGCAGGCCACGGGGAGGCCCGTACGGGTGGCGAGACCGGTGGCCAGGGCGGTGCCGGCCCAGCCGCGGATCGTGTCGGTGGCGCTGGTGACGGTCCCGGCGGCGGGGTCGATCACGCCGGCCGCCGCGACGCCGATCGCGGCGGCGCCCGGCGCCCACACCGCGCGGGCGGCCTGGGCCAGCGCGTCGAGCACCGCGTCCGCGCCGCTCGTCGCCGGGGTGGGCAGGGTGCGCCGGGCCAGGACCGTGCCGTCGGTCCCGACCAGGGCGGCGGCGATCTTCGTGCCGCCCAGGTCGAGGCCGATCACCGGCGCGTCGCGGTGACGTCGGGTCATCGGGCCGGCAGCAGTCCGGCACCGCGCAGGTGCCGCTCGACGTGGGCGACCGAGTCGTCGCCCAGCTGGATCTGCGGTGCGGCGGTGGTGCCGTGCGTGAACACCCCGAGCAGCCGCAGCGCGTGTTTGAAGGCGCCGATGGCCGAGGAGTTGCGGCCCATCTCTGCCTCCGGGCCGGCGTCGACCAGGCCGAACAGCTCGACGAGCCGCTCCTGTTCCCTCACGGCGCCGTCCAGGTCGCCGCCGCGCACGGCGTCGTAGAGGCGCACATAACCCGCGGGGTCCACGTTGCCCAGGCCGGGGACGACGCCGTCGGCGCCGGCCAGCAGGGCGGCGTCCACGGTGATTTCGGAGCCGGTGAGGATGCTGAAGGAGGGTGCCGGGCCGTCGGCGCGCCCGTGGCGTCCGCCGAGTTCGACGAGGAGCCTGCGCAGCCCGCCCTCGTCGCCGCTGCTGTCCTTGAGGCCGGCCAGCGTGCCGTCCTCGGCCAGTTCGCGCACCAGGGCGGCGGACAGCTTGCTGTGGACGGAGACGGGGAGGTCGTAGGCGTACAGGGGGAGGTCGACGGCCGAGCGGACCGTGCGGAAGTGGGCGGCGATCTCGCGGGGGTGGGTGCGGGCGTAGAAGGGCGCGGTGGCCACGAGGGCGTCGGCGCCCGTCTTCCGGGCGGCATCCGCGTGTTCCAGCACCCGGGGGGTGGTCATGTCGATGACGCCGGCGAGTACGGGCACGCGTCCCGCGGCGGCCTCGACGACCGTCTCCAGGGCCACGGCCCGCTGCCGGTCGGTGAGGAAGGCGACCTCGCTGCTGGAGCCCAGGGCGAACAGCCCGTGCACTCCCCCGCTGACGAGGTGCTCGACGAGCCGGGCGAGCGAGGCGGTGTCGACCTCGCCCGACGCATCCAGGGGGGTGCAGACGGGCGGCACGACGCCGCTCAGGGGCTGGGACGAGGACATGGTGTCTCCTGGGCTGTGCGAGTGGTGGTACGGGGTGGAACGTCGGTGGTCAAAGGGTGGAATGTCGGTGGTCAGGGGGTGGAACGGGCCGCCCGCCGTCGCGTCGGAGGCCGGCGTGCGGGCGGCCCGTGGTCGGGCTACGGCGCGGTGACGGTGAGCGTCGAGTCGCCGTAGGAGTGCTGGGAGCCGCGGGCCTGGTAGGTCGCGGTGGTCGCCACGCCGCCCGCGGTGGCGTCGGCGGGCACGGTGACGGGGATCCTGACGTCGGCGCCCTGGCCGGGCTCGAGCGCGGGCACGGTGGTGCTCGGGGCGCTCCAGCCCTGCGGCAGCTTCAGGGAGACCGAGCCGGAGGGGAGGTTCACGTCGTTCTGGCTGACGACGCGGACGGTGACGTCGGTGGTCTTCCCGGCGGGCAGGGAGGCGGGCGGGGTGACGGTGACGGGCGCGCAGACTCCGCCGAGCCATCCGAGGTCGAAGGACGAATAGGTGATGTGCCGGTAGTCGTCGCGCTCCCACAGCAGGCCCACGCGGGAGTTGGCGCCGGTGCCGTCGTCGAGCGGGGTGAGCGTGGAGTAGGCGGCCGAACCGGCCTCGACGGTCTTGCGGACGGGCCAGTTCTGCCCGTTGTCGCAGGACAGGCGGACAGTGAGGTTGCTGCGGCTGCCGGTGGTCGCGGTGTTGCTGAACAGCAGCCAGGAGGCGCGCGGGTGCGAGGCGGCCACGTCGGGCGCGAAGCGGGCGATGGAGCCGTTGTTCGCGGGGTCGGGCAGCTCGGTGTCCCTCTGGAAGGGAGTGTAGGTGACTCCGCCGTCCGTCGAGTAGGCGACCGTGCGGTGCGGCTTGGAGCGGTTGTTCAGCATGACGCGGCCGTCGGACAGCTCCACCGTCTTGTTCTCGTCGCCGCCGGGTCCGACCGGTTCGCCCATCTTCCAGGTGGTGCCGTGGTCGTCGCTGTAGGCGCTGACGGCGTAGTTGAGGCCGTTGTGGCGGATGGCGTACTGCTGGATGAGGCGGCCCTTGTGGGTGCCGTGCCGCAGCTGGATTCCCTCACCCGAGGCCGCGAACATGCCGGCCCAGGCCGGGTTCTTGATCTCGGCGGTGATCCGCTCGTGCTTCCAGGTCAGGCCGTCGTCGTCGGAGTAGCTGTAGTCGGCCTGGAGGACGTCGGGGTCACTCTCGTCGTTGCCGGTCGCCGAGCCGAAGAAGCCCTGGTTCACCGAGGCCGCGTAGAAGACGAAGATCCGTCCGGTCTCCCGGTCGACGAGGAGGCTGGGGTCGCCGAAGCCCTTGGGCGCCGCCTCCTTGCGGACGACCTGCTGGGCCTGCCAGGTGGTGCCGCCGTCGGTGCTGCGTCGCAGGACGACGCCGAGGTTGCCGGGCAGGTCGCCGAGGGTGGGGCGGGCGTCGTAGGCGGCGATCAGGGTGCCCTCGGCGGTGCGGGCGAGGGCGGGGATGCGGTAGTAGGGGGAGCCGGTACCTGCGGTGGCGATGTCCTGCGAGGTGAGGGTGCCGGCGGTCCCTGCCTCGGAGGCACCGTGGGCGGCGGGGGCCATGGCCCCCAGGGTGAGCAGGGAGGCGGTGCCGATGGTCAGAAGGACTCTTCGCTGCATGAACAGGCCTCTTCTCGGGTGAGGGGTCAGGCGAGTTGGGGGTCGTGCAGGGCGGAGAGAGCGGTGTGGGTGCCGGGTGGGGCCGGCAGCTCCCGCAGCCAGGCGAGTTGTTCGCGCCGATGGTGTCCGCCGCCGCCCTCGTGACCGTTGAACTCGTAGACGCGCAGGTCCTTGGGGCCCCCGTAGCGGTGGTAGGCCGCGAAGCACGTCGAGGGCGGGCAGATCTCGTCCATCATGGCGATGGAGAAGAGCGCCGGGGCCGTGGCGCGGGCGGCCAGCAGGGCGGCGTCCACATAGGACAGGGTCGTGAAGACGGTCTCGGTCCGGTCGCGGTGCAGGCGGAGGTACTCGGCGACCTCGGTGTAGGGCGGTTGGGCCGCGATGCGCGCCCCGCGCCGGATGTCGCACAGGTACGGGACGTCCGGCATCACGCCCGCCAGGCCCGGCACGAGCCCGGCGACGGCGAGGGCGATGCCGCCGCCCTGGCTGATACCGGTGACGACGACCCTGGCCGGGTCGACGGCCGGGTGCTCACGTACGGCCTCCACGCAGAGCACCGCGTCGGTGAACACGCGCCGGTAGTAGTGGTCGTGGGGGCTTTCGACGCCGCGGGTCAGGAAGCCGGGCACGGTGCCGTTCAGGGCGGCGGTGTCGGGGGTGTCCCCACCGGCGGTGGACCAGCCCTGGCCGCGCGTGTCCATGATGAAGTGCGCGTAGCCGGCGTTGGCCCAGAGCACCTGCTCGTGTGGCAGGCCGCGCCCGCGTCCGTAGCCGAGGAACTCCACGACGCAGCCGAGCGGTCCGTCGGCGCCGACGGGCAGGTGGAGCCAGCCCCGGACGGGCTCCCCGGCGAAGCCGGGCACGGTCGCGTCGTAGGTCGTGACTCCGGTGAGACCGCTGTCCACCGGGACGAAGAGGGGCGCGTCGCCGCCTGCCCGGGCCTCGCGCACGGTCCGGTCCCAGAAGGCGTCGAGGTCGGCGGGCTCGTCGAGGTCGGGCCGCAGTGCGAGGCACTCGGCGAGGGTGAGGTCCGTCAGTGGCATGAAGGGGCCCCGATGGGTGAGGCGTGCGCGCGGCGCAGCGCGGAGGTACGGAGAGGGCCGGTCGAGCCGGCACCCGCAAGAGCAGACGTCTGATGTCTGTTGCCCTGGGACACTAGAGATCCGGACGACGACCGTCAAGTACCCCTGTTCCGGCGGGACGTCGGCCGGTCACACGCACGACGCGGGCACTCCCGCACGGTGGGAGCGCCCGCGTCGCGGACCGGAGTCGGCCGATTCATCGACGGGAGTCGGTCGGCCCGTCGGCCGGAGTCGGTCAGCGTCGGGCGCGGGCCTCGGCGATTCTCAGTCGTACTGGCGCGTAGTGTTCGGTCAGCGCCAGTGCGAACTCGGCCGGATCACGGTCGGAAACGGCGTCCACGATGCGTTGGTGGTTGGCGATGGTGGCCGCCTCGTGCTCGTGCGTGAAGACGTCGAGGTGCGGCGCGACGATGACGTAGACGTCCCAGAAGGCCGTGGACAGCTGGCCGATGAGGTCGTTGCCGAGCGGAGCGAGGAGCAGGGTGTGGAAGGCGCGGTCAGCCTCGACGAAGCCGTGCCCCTCCCCGGCGCCGGCCCTGCGCATCTCGTCGACGTGGCTCCCGAGGCGGTCGATCTGCGCCTGGTCGAGGGACGAGACGAGACGTTCGGCCATGCCCCGCTCGAACAGCTCACGCACTTCGATCAGGTCGGACATGACCTGGAAGTCGTCGTCCGGGCTGAGCAGACCGCGGAAGGTGAGGCTCTCCACCAGGGCGGACAGGCTCAACCGCCCCACATAGGTGCCGTGTCCGTGCCGCACCTCGACGATGTCGAGCGCGGTGAGGATCCTGATCGCCTCCCGCACGCTGGAGCGGCTCGCGCCGAGCGCCTCGCACAGGGCGGGCTCGGTCGGCAGGGGATCCCCCGGACGCAGTTCGTTGCGCAGGATGTAGGCCTTGATTCCGTCGACGACCTCCTGCCGCAACGGTTGTCGTGCCGCTTTGGGCTCCGGCATCGTATGCCGAATCGCCCTTTGACCCACCGCCACCTCTTGACCCCTCTCCTTTGCCCAGCTACGTTCCCACACTACCAAGCATCAGACATCAGACGTCTGATGCACTGTCGGTGAGGCGCCGATCACACTCGCCTCCTCTCCCGCTCGACCCTCATCTCCCGCATGGAGGACTCCTTGTCCGCGCGCAGTGCAGCCGGCGTCGATCGCCGCACCTTCATGAGATACACCAGCGCCATCGGTGTGGCGACCGCCGTCACCGCGGGCCTGTCCGCCTGTGGAGGCCCGGCCTCGAGCGGAGACGGCAGCGGCGACTCGGGCAGTGGCAGCGACACCATCGAGGCCGGGCTCTCCTATCCCCTCTCCACGGGCTTCGACCCGATGATCACCTCGGGCGCGACCCCGTTCGCCGCGAACATGCACATCTTCGAGGGCCTGGTGGACCTCGACCCGGCCACGCTGGCGGCGCGGCCGACCCTGGCCACCGGGATGCCCAAGAAGATCAACGCGACCACGTACCGGGCCACCCTGCGGGAGGGGGCGACGTTCCACGACGGTTCGGCGGTCACCGCGGACGACGTGGTGTTCAGCTTCGAGCGCGTGCTGGACGAGAAGAACGCCTCGCTGATGGCGCAGTTCGTCCCGTTCATCGACAAGGTCACCGCGGTCGACACCTCGACGGTCGAGTTCAAGCTGAAGTACGCCTTCGCGCTCTTCCCGTCGCGCATATCCGTGGTGCGGATCGTGCCGAAGAAGATTGCCGGCGCCGACGCCAAGGCCTTCGACGCCAAGCCCGTCGGCTCGGGCCCGTACCGCTTCGTGTCGGCGGTCCGCGAGGACAAGATCGTCATGGAGGCGTACGACAAGTACAACGGCCCGCACCCGGCCAAGGCCAAGAAGATGGTCTGGCGTCTCATGTCCGACCCGTCCGCGCGGGTCAGCGCGCTCAAGTCCGGGCGGGTCCAGGCCATCGAGGACGTGCCCTACATCGACGTCAAGGGCTTCACCGGCAAGGACAAGGTGGAGTCCGTCCAGTCCTTCGGGCTGCTCTTCCTCATGTTCAACTGCGCCGACAAGCGTTTCGAGGACAAGCGGGTGCGGCAGGCCCTGCACTACGCGCTCGACACCGAGAAGATCATCTCCACGGCGCTGCTGGGCAACGCCGAGGCCGCCACCGGATACGTGCCGGCCACGCACCCCGATCACCAGAAGGCCGCCACCGTCTACCGGCACGACCCGGCCAGGGCCAAGAAGCTGCTCGCCGACGCGGGCGTGGGCAAGCTCTCCTTCACGCTGCTGCTCACCGACAACGGCTGGGTCAAGGACATCGCACCCCTGATCAAGGAGAGCTGGGCGGCGATCGGGGTCGACGCCCAACTGGACATCGCCCAGTCCGCGGCCCAGTACGCCAAGGTCGACAAGGGTGACTTCGACGCGCTGGCCGCGCCGGGCGACCCGTCCGTCTTCGGCAACGACGCCGACCTGCTGCTGCGCTGGTTCTACTACGGCTTCTGGCCGGAGAACCGCTACGGGTGGAAGGGCTCCGCGCCCTACAAGCAGACCAGGTCGCTGCTCGACAAGGCGGCGGCGGAGGCCGACGAGGCGAAGCGCAAGCGGCTGTGGAGCCAGGTCACCGACCTGGTCGCCGACGAGGCCGCCCTGTATCCGGTGCTGCACCGCAAGCTGCCCACCGCATGGCGGGACGGAACGCTGACCGGGTTCAAGCCGCTTCCCACCACCGGGCTGTCCTTCATCGACGTCGGCCGGGCATAGGGGGTGTCGTTCGGATCCTGCCGGGGGCGCGGGGCCCGGCACGCACATCTGCCGTGTCGGCGTCGGTTGCCAGGGCTTCGCCCTGCCGCTCCCCTCCGCCTTGCGGCTGCACGCACCAGACCTCGCTCGGCTCCGTCGGCAAGGCACCGTTCTCCGGAGCCGACCTGATCCGAACGACACTCCCCGACCCGCACGCCCAGGCCGCCGGGCCGCCGCCGCGCCACCGCAGGCGGCGGCCCTCGCCCCAATCTCTAGGAACCTCACGATGGTTGCATTTCTCCGGCTCGCGCTGCGCCGCGTCGCGATGATGCCGGTGATGGTCCTCGGCATCGCGCTGCTGGTCTTCGTCGTCCTGCAGTTCTCGCCGACCGATCCCGCGTACAACGCGCTCGGCGACTCTGCGAGCCCCGAGGCGCGAGCCGCGTTCGCCGAGGCCAACGGACTCAACGACCCCCTGCCCGTGCGCTACTTCGCCTTCCTGGGCGACCTGGTGCAAGGGGACCTGGGTGTCACGATGTCGCCCAGCCAGCCCGTCATCGACCGGATCGCCACCGCCTTCCCGCTCACTCTTCAGCTGACGCTGCTCGGTCTCACGCTGGCCATCGTGCTGGCGCTGGCTTTCGGCGTCCTCAGCGCCGTCTACCGGGACCGCTGGCCGGACCAGGTCTTCCGGGTGCTGTCGATGGCCGGGGTCGCCCTGCCCTCCTTCTGGGTCGGTGTGCTGCTCATCCAGCAGTTCTCGCTGAACATGCCGATCTTCCCGACCGGCGGCTACGTCAACCCGGCCGACTCCTTCTCCGGCTGGCTCGAGAGCATGGCCCTGCCCGCGCTGTCCCTCGCCCTGCCCGTCGCCGCCTCGCTGGCCCGCCTGATCCGCACCTCGATGGTCACCGAACTCGACCGCGACTACGTGCGCACCGCCCGGGGCAGCGGCCTGCCGCCCTTCCTCATCATCCGGTCGGTACTGCGCAACGCCCTGGTCACCCCGCTGACCGTGCTCGGCGTCAAGGTCGGCTACATGCTCAGCGGCGCCGTCGTCATCGAGGCGATCTTCGACCTGCCCGGCATGGGCAAGCTGATCCTGGAAGGCGTCAACGGCGGCGACGTCGGGCTCGTCCAGGGCACCGTACTCACCATCGCGGTCGCCTTCCTCGTGGTCAACGTCGTCGTCGACCTGCTCTACCTGCTCGTCAACCCGCGCATCAGGACGGTGTGATGTTCGCCCCAAGCTCCCTCGCCGCGCGGCTCTCCCGGCCCGGCACCCGCCTGCGCCGCCTGCCCGTGCCCTCCCGGATCGCCCTGGGGATCCTGCTGGTGGTCGTGGCGGGCGCGGTCTTCGCCCCCCTGCTCACCCAGGACCCCCTGGCGACCGGCATACCCGCCCAGGCGCCGGGCGCCGACCACTGGTTCGGCACCGACCGGGCCGGCCGCGACGTCTTCGCCCGGGTCGTCCACGGCGCGCGCTACTCCCTGGTCATCGGTCTGGGCGCGACCCTCCTCGCCCTGGTCCTCGGTTCGGCCCTGGGCGCGCTGGCGGCGACCTCCCGCAAGCTCGCCGACGAGTCGGTGATGCGCACGCTCGACGTCGTGATGTCGTTCCCGCCGATCGCGCTGGCCGCCGTGCTGGTCGCCGTGTTCGGGCCCAGCGTCCCGGTCATCATCTTCACCATCGCCTTCGTCTACTCGCCCTCCCTCGCCCGCGTCGTACGGGCCAACGTGCTGGAGCAGTACGGCGAGGACTACGTCGCCGCGGAGCAGGTCATCGGCGCCCGCCGCGGCTACATCGTGGCCCGGCACGTCGCCGTCAACTGCGCGGCGCCGATCCTGGTGTTCGCGACCGTCATGGTGGCCGACTCCATCATCTTCGAGGCGAGCCTGTCCTTCATCGGTGCCGGTGTGCAGGACCCCGACCCGAGCTGGGGCAGCGTCCTGGCCTACGGCCGGCAGATCCTGCTGTCGGGCGGCTGGTGGGCGACCCTCTTCCCCGGTCTGTGCGTGCTGCTCACGGTGCTCGCGCTGAACGTCCTCTCCGAGGGCCTGACGGACGCCGCGGCCTCTCCGGACAAGTCCCGCACCGGCGGCACCGACTCCGACGAGAACACCACCGTCGCCGCCCCCGACGCCGACACCACCGGCGTGGACGCCTCGCTCGACGAGCTCGCCGCACGACTCGCGGCCACGGAGCCCGCGGTGCCGCCGCTGAGCGAGGACGCCTCCGAACTCCTGGTCGTGCGCGACCTGTCCATCCGGTTCCCCGACCGCTACGGCGACACCCGGGTCGTCGACGGCATCTCCTTCACCGTCCGCGAGGGCGAGACCCTCGGACTGGTCGGCGAGTCCGGCTGCGGCAAGTCGATCACCAGCCTCGCGATCATGGGCCTGCTGGCCCGCAACGCCGAGGCCGAGGGTGAGATCCTCTATCGGGGCCGCGACCTGCTGAAGCTGTCGCCGAAGGAACGCCGGGCGCTCATGGGCCCGGAGATCGCCATGGTCTACCAGGACGCCATGTCGTCCCTCAACCCCTCCGTGCTGATCGGCACCCAGCTCACCTGGCTCACCTCCCGCGGTGGCACCCGCACCCCCGCCGAACTGCTCGAACTGGTCGGCCTCTCCCCCGAGCGCACCCTGCGCAGCTACCCGCACGAGCTGTCCGGCGGCCAGCGCCAGCGCGTGCTGATCGCCATGGCGCTCTCCCGGAGCCCGCGGCTGCTCATCGCGGACGAGCCGACGACCGCCCTGGACGTCACCGTGCAGGCCCAGGTCGTCGAACTGCTCATCAGGCTGCGCGACGAACTCGGCTTCGCGATGGTCCTCGTCTCGCACGACCTGGCCCTGGTCGGCGACCTCGCCCACCGGGTCGCGGTGATGTACGCCGGTCAGGTCGCCGAGGCCGGCGACACCCGTTCGCTGCTGACCGACCCGGCGCACCACTACAGCCGGGGGCTGCTCGGCTCGGTGGTCTCGCTGGAGTCGGGTGCCGAGCGGCTGCACCAGATCCGCGGTGTCGTGCCGGCGCCCAAGGCGTTCGGCCCCGGCTGCCGGTTCGCCTCCCGCTGCGCCGCCGCCACCGATCTGTGCGCCACCACCCCGCCACCCGCCACCGACCGCGACGCCGGGCAGGACCACCTCTTCGCCTGCCACCACCCGGCGCCCCAGAAGCGGTCGGCCAAGTCGCTGGAGAG
The DNA here is from genome assembly GCF_039539045.1 of Streptomyces marokkonensis. Lineage (NCBI taxonomy): Bacteria > Bacillati > Actinomycetota > Actinomycetes > Kitasatosporales > Streptomycetaceae > Streptomyces > Streptomyces marokkonensis. Next base: position 25,925 of record NZ_BAABCQ010000046.1, on the reverse strand, counting down.
CGCCCGATGACCGTGCAGAAGGACACCGCCATGGACCCCCTCATCCGGCTCGACCACATCCACGTGCGGCACAGGGCCCGCAGCGGCGGGATTCTGCGCCGGGACGCGGTGCACGCCCTGACCGACGCCTCTCTGGAGGTCCGGCGCGGCGAGATCCTCGGCCTGGTCGGTGAGTCGGGCTGCGGCAAGTCCACGCTGGCCCGCGTGGTCACCGGGCTCCAGCGGCCCACCGAGGGCCAGGTGTACTTCCAGGGGCGTGATTTGTGGAGGATGAGCGCCGCCGAGCGCCGTGACGACTTCGGTTCCGCCGTGGGCGTGATCTTCCAGGACGCCTCCACGGCGCTGAACCCGCGGCTGTCCGTCCGGCAGATCCTGCGCGACCCGCTGGACGTGCACCGGCGCGGCACCCGCGCCGAGCGGGAGCGCCGCGTCGAGGAACTCCTCGACCTGGTCGGTCTGCCCGGTCACACCATGGAGGCACTGCCCGGACAGCTCTCCGGCGGTCAGCGCCAGCGCGTGGCCATCGCCCGCGCCCTGGCCCTGGAACCGGAGCTGATCGTCGCCGACGAACCCACCAGCGCGCTGGACGTGTCGGTGCGCGCCCAGATCCTCAACCTCCTGGTGGACCTGCGCGCCCGCCTCGGTCTGGGCATGGTGTTCATCTCCCACGACGTGCAGACCGTGCGCTATCTGGCGGACCGCATCGCGGTGCTGTACCTGGGCCGCGTCGTCGAGGAGGGCGGTGCCGCCGAGGTCGTCGGCGCCTCCCGCCACCCGTACACCGAGGCCCTGCTGTCGGCCACGCCCAGCCTGCTGGAGCGTCCGGAGCGGATCGTCCTGCACGGCCCGGTCCCCTCGGCCACCAACCCGCCCTCCGGCTGCCCGTTCCGCACCCGCTGCTGGAAGGCGGACGACGCGTGCGCCACCGCCTTTCCGGCGTCGACGGAGGGCCCGGGCGGCCATCGTTGGCACTGTGTGCATCCTCGAGCGAGCATGATGACGGAGAAAGCCCTGAACGGAGGCTGACCCGGGCGGCATCGGCCGACCGGGCCGGGGCATGCGTGTGATGGCGTCCTTGGCTCGGACGCCGTGTCGCACGACGATCGGCTGAAACGAGAATGGGGCCATGGACGGACTGGTTCGGCGCCCGCCCCGGCGCTCGCCCTGGGTCGAGGTGCTGACCTGGTGCGTGGCGGTGCTGAGCCTGACCGTCCTGGCCGCGGCCGCCGTCGTGCGCAGCACCGTGCTCGATCCGGAGTTCTACGGCCAGGTGCTGGAGGACGAGCGGGCCTACCAGCGGTTCTACGACGAGGTACTGGTCGACCCGGCCAGTACGCCACTGGCCCAGGAACTGCTGGACCGGCTGCCCGTCCCGCAGTCCACCATCACCTCGAACCTCAAGGTCGTAATCCCGCCGGAGACACTGCGGGCCATGGGCGACCAGCAGATCGCCGAGGTGATCCACTACCTGGAGGGCGACCGTGACCGGCTGCGGGTCACGGTCGACCTGGAGCCCGTGATCGCGAACGTCGAACGGCTCAGCCAGGCCTACTTCGGTGATGCCGTCGCCGCCCTGCAGCAGCGGTCGGAACCCGACTTCCAGGCCTTCGTGCAGCGGCTGTCCGAACTGGCGGCACAGGTGGTGGCCGGTGAGGCGCCGCTGGAGGGCCTGCCGTCGCTGCCGCTCTCCCACGACCAGGCGGTCGCGGCCACGGACGCGCTGATGCGACTGGTGCCGGCGGCCGCCCGAGGCGACGCCAGACCCGGCGTGCAGACTGCGCTGGACCGGGGGGACGTGGCCTCGGCCCTGGCCGCGGTCGCGCCGGTCGCCCTGACGGACCGGGTCCGGGCGGCCACCGCGGAGTTCCTGCGGGAGGCGAACGACGGCACGTGGGTCATCACCGTCCATCTCGACCCCCGGCAGGATGCGCTCGCTCCGGTGGACCGCGCGCGTGCCGTCACCCGCCTCTTCCAGGAGGTGGTGGAACCGGCGGCGGCCGTGCTCTGTGCCGCCGCGCTCACGTTGCTGTGGTTCTCCACACCCTCCCCGGCAAAGCGCCGGCTGATGCCGCTCGGCTGGGTACCGGCCGTCGCCGCGTCGCTGCTGGCGCTGACGGTGCTCCTCCTGCGTCTCGCGCTGGGCGACGCGCTGTTCGACACCCCGTCGTCCTGGCCCCCGGCTGCGTCCTCCCTCCTGGCTGACGTCCGGGCGACGGCTCTCGACCGGCTCCTGACCAGCGCCACCGTGGTCGCGGTGATCCTGCTGGCGGCCGGCGCCCTGCTGATCACCGTCGGCTGGGTCTGGCAGACCAGGCCCGGCGTGCCGGTCCTGACCGATCCGCGGCACGGCCCCACCCTGACCTTCGCCGTCACGGCGTGCGCGCTCGTCGGTACGATGCTGGCGCCGGTGGCGCTCACCGGCTCCGCGCCGCGCGTCTGCCAGGGCAGCGCCGAGCTGTGCGACGCCCGCTACGACGAGATCGCCCAGCTCGCGTCGCACAACGCGATGGCCACGACGGCGGACCGGTTCATCGGCCCCCTCCAGGACCCCGACATCGTCGGTCAGCTCAACGCCGGGGTGCGCGTCCTGCTGCTCGACACGCACCGGTGGGAACGGCCCGAGGAGGTCGCGGACCGACTGAGCACCTCGGACTTCTCCCCGGCACTGCGCCGGCGGCTCACCGGGATCCTGGAGCGGGTGAATCCTCCCCACCCGGGCCTGTGGCTGTGCCACTCGGTGTGCGGGGCCGGGGCCCTCGAACTGGAGCCCACACTGCGCCAGGTCGGTGAGTGGCTGCGCGCGAACCCCACGGAAGTCGTCACGCTGATCCTGCAGGACGGCGTCGGCTCCGTGGAGAGCCAGAGCGCCTTCGAGCGGGCGGGGCTGTCCGACCTGCTGTACGAACCGGACGCCGATCCGGACCGCCCGTGGCCACAGCTGGGTGACATGATCGACGACGGCCGGCGTCTGGTCGTCTTCGCGGAGAAGGCCGACGGGCCCGCGCCGTGGTACCGGAACTTCTACCGGTACGGCATGGAGACGCCCTTCGCGTTCCGCAGCCCCGACGAGATGTCCTGCCTGCCGAACCGGGGCGGCGCGGACAAGCGGCTGTTCCTGCTCAACCACTTCGTCACGGCCGGCGGCGGACGGCGGCTGGACGCCGGGGTCGTCAACTCCCGGCAGCGGGTGCTGGAGCGGGCGCACACCTGCGAGCGACGGCGCGGCAGACCGGTCAACTTCATCGCGGTGGACTACGCGACGATCGGCGACGCGCTAGGCGCGGTGCAGGAACTCAACGCCGAACGCCGCCAGGACGACACCCGCCATCCCGCCGGACGGTCACCGGAGAAGCTTCCCGGCGAGTGAGGACGACGGCGTGCCGCTCGGCGACGCGTTGGTGCTCCGCGTCGCCGGGCGGGTGCTGCCGGCGGTGCCTTGCGGTACCGCCGGCCGGTCTCACCGGTTGATCTTGAACTGCGATCCCGGTTCGATGGTGACGTCCTCTTCGGCCGAGTTGGTGATGGTGACGTCGGTCAGGGTGGCGCTGCCGCGGGCGCCGCCCATCGCCAGGATGCCGGAGCCGTTGTTCGACTGGTCGATGCGGACGTTCTCTATCCTCACGTCCGGCATCGCGCCGCCTCCCGTCTTGAACTGGATGCCGTCATAGGTCGAGTCGAGGATGTCGGTGTCCCGGATGGTCACGCCGGGGATGTCCGGCCCCTGCGCGAAGAGGGTGATGGCGCCGAACTCCTGGTCCTCGTTCCAGAACGCGCCGCCCGTCCGGTGCAGGGCGTTGCCCGCGATGAGGGTCCGTCCGGAGAAGGGCAGCGGGTCGTGGTCGGTGGCGAGCATGATGCCGGGGTAGTTCATCGTGTCGGAGATGACGTTGTTCTCGATGGTGTTGCCGTAGCCGCCGTAGACCGCGATGCCGTTGGCCCGCCACGGGAGCTGGATGGTGTTGTTGCGGAAGTGGTTGTCGTGGCCGACGTCCACGGAGGTGTCCTTCACGTACTTGCTGGCCCACACCGCGAGCGAGTCGTCGCCGGTGTTGCGGAAGGAGGAGTTGTAGACCGTGGAGTTGCGCGTGCCGTTGGCGAAGTTGATGCCGTCGGCGTAGGTGTTGCGGATGCGCATGCCGGTGAACTCCAGGCCGTCACCGGGGCCCCACAGCTCGGGGATGTTTGAGTAGTCGCGGCCGGCCCAGACGCCGACGTTGGCATGCTCGATCCAGACATTGCTGATCCTGGTGTCCTTGCCGAAGCGGCCGTTGAGTCCCACGCCGCCCTCGTGGTTGCCGTCGCCGCCGCGGATGGTGCCCGAGCCGAGGATGGCGATGTCGGAGATCTGGGTGTTGTGGTCGATGTCGAAGCCGAAGTTGCCCTCGTGCGGGTGGTTGATGCCGCCCGCCTCGTGCGGCGGGGTCAGGGTGTGGAGCTGGGAGTGCCACATGCCCGCGCCGCGGATGGTGACGTCACGGATGCCGACCGTGTTGAACTGGCCGCGGTTCTGCGGGTCGTCGGTGAGGATCTTCTGCTCCTGGCGCCACTGCCCGGCCGGGATCCACACGCAGGGGATCTCGCCGTTCTGGTCGGCGGTCACGGCACGCTGGATGGCGTCGGTATCGTCCAGGCCGTCGCCGGGGACGGCACCGTACTCGGTGATGGACGTGCAGTCGGCGGGCTTGGCCGCGGGCGGCGCGACCTGCTCCAGGTCGATCAGGTCGATGACGTGGAAGGCGGCCGTGTCGCCCGCGTCGCGCTGGAGGCGGAACTCGGTGCCTTGGGGGAAGGTCCTGTCCAGCAGCGCGTGGGACTCGTCGAACAGCCGCCGCGCGTCGCCGCCGGGCCGGTTGGTGAGCCCCTCGGGGTCGTCGGTGTCTCCGTACAGCCAGCTGTGCTTGGAGGACAGGGTCAGCTTCTGTAGGAAGTCGCCGTCGGCGTAGAGGCTGATCGTGGCCTCCGCTCCCCCGCCGGCGGGGGCGTCGGGGACGGAGTTCCGCACCACGATGGAGTTGGTGGGTGTGGTGGAGGTGAACTCGACGTACTCGCCGGTGGAGTCGAGGCGGACGGACTCGCGGCCGGACGACTCGGTGCCGAAGTTGGTGTGGCCGAAAGTGCGCTTGGCGTCGGTGGTGAGCAGGGTGCCGTTGTGACGGCCGTCCTCGGCCTCGTACTCGGTGTACGGCACGGCGGCGCCGCGTCCGACGACGAGGGACTTGGCGAGCACGTTGTTGTTCTCGTTGGTCTCGGTGACGACGCCGGTGGCGTCGGCCGTGGCGGAGAGGGTGACACCACCGCCGGTCGCCGTCCAGGTGCCGCTGACCGGCACGTTCACGGTGGCACCGGCGGCCACCGCGCCGGTGGTGCCGTCCAGGGTGGTGGTGCCGGCCCGGAGCCGGGTCACCGAGCCGGCCTCGACGGCGCTCGTGCCTCGGTTGTGCACGGCGACGGTGAAGGAGACCTGCGCGCCCACGGGCGGGTTGGCCGGATCGGTGGTGATGGAGCGCACCTCCAGGTCGGGTCCGGGTGCCCGGTCGACGACCAGCCGGCCGGAGGCGGTGCGGCTGTTGTTGGTGTCGTCCAGTTCGGCGACCGTGTCGCCCGGGTCGGCCACCGCGGCGACGGCGTAGTCACCGGCCGCGTGGGTGCCGGTGGCGACGGCGACCTCGGCGAACTCGCCGGGGTCGAGCGCGGGTACCTCCGCGCTGCCGGCGGTCGCCCCCTCCACGGTGACCTCGGTGGTCGTCGCGGCCGAGGGCGCGGTGCCGGCGTTGCGGACCGTGGCGTTCACGGTCACCTCGTCCCGCTCGGAGGGGTCGGTGGGTGACCAGTCGAGGCCGGTGACGGTCAGGTCGGGTGCGGGCGCGGCGGTGCCGACGACCTGGAACTCGGCGACCTGACCGCCGGGCGCGCCGGAGTTGGCGAAGAACCTGAGCCGTACGTCGGACACGCGGCCGGTGACCGGGATGGTCACCGTGTTGTCGTTGCCCGGGCTGAACGAGTGGTCGGCACGGGCGCGCAGCGAGGTGAAGCCGCTCTGGCCCTGCTCACGGCCGAGGACCTGGATGCTCTGGGTCCGGGACGCCCATACGGGGTCCGGGTCGAGCTTGACGACCACGGCGCTGACGTCCGCGTCGGCGCCGAGTTTCACGGTGAGGTCGGCGGGGTGGCCGGCCGCCTCCCAGTAGGTGGAGGTGGAGTCGTCGGTGGCGTTGGCCGCGACGTAGGAGTGCACCGACGAGGTGGCCTCGGCCGGCTTGTTGCGGGCCAGGTTGGTGCCGACGGGCGGTGGCTCGGTGACCACTTCCTCGCCGTACACCTCCAGTTCGGAGAGCTGCGCGGCGTTCCAGCCGGTGTTGCCGCTGACGTGGACGCGGACGTAACGCGCGTCGGAGGGGGAGGCGAGGTCGACGGCGACGGTGTTGGCCCGGTTGGGGGTGAACGCCCGTGCGGCGGATCCGGCGAGGCTGCCGAAGGTGGTGCCGTCGATGCTGCCCTGGAGGGAGAGGGTCTGGCTGCGGCTCTCCCAGCCGGCGGGCAGTTTGAGGACCACCCGTTCGACGTTCCGAGCCTCGCCGAGGTCGACCTGCACCCACTGGGGGAAGGAGCCGGCCGGGCCCTCCCAGTAGGAGGCCTGGGTGCCGTCGGTGGTGTGACCGGCGGGGTACGCGCCGTGCGAGCCACCCGCCGTGGCCGGGCGGCCGAGGGCGAGGTTGACGTCGGCGGCGGCCGTCGCCGCCGAGGCGGTGGCCGCGAGGGGCAGCGGGAGCAGCCCGACCGTCATCAGGCCGGCCACGACGGCGCCCGTCGGCGACCGTCGGCCGAGGGATCTCCATCTCATGAGAGTCCTCTGTTCCTTGGGGAGTCGGGGAGCGCGGCAGGCCGGCGGAAGGGGGAGGGGGAAGCACCGACGCACCGACCATGCGCACCAATTGAGCAGGACAGTCGATTCTTTGCGGAAAGTGCGTCATCAGATTTCTAGTGCGTCACCAGTTTGTCAACGGTCCTCGTTGCAGCGGGATTTGGGACGCAAGCGGCTTGCGTCGCTTGCTAAGGACTTGCGTTGGCCTTGACCTGGCCCAGTGCCACCGAGAGCGTCTGGACGCGTCTTCCGAACCTCGTGAGGAACGCAAGCGGCATACGGGGACGAGAAACAGAAGGGCCGGCCCGGCGCCAGTAGGCGTCGAGCCGGCCCTTGCCGGTGCGGGGTCCCCCGGGGAGGACTGGATCAGTCGGTGCCGAACTCCATCGCGGCGCGGTCCAGCAGCTCGTCGTCGCCGGAGACCTCGCCGCGGGAGGCGATGGCCTGCGCGCCGCCCTCCGGCATGGCACCGATCAGCCCGGTCGAGGCGGCCTGGGCGGCACCGATGGCGGGGTTGGCGGTGCCGATCAGACCGAGCCCGGCGTACTGCTCCAGCTTGGCACGGGAGTCGGCGATGTCGAGGTTGCGCATGGTGAGCTGGCCGATCCGGTCCACCGGGCCGAACGCGGAGTCCTCGGTACGCTCCATCGACAACTTGTCGGGGTGGTAGCTGAACGCCGGGCCCGTGGTGTCGAGGATCGAGTAGTCCTCACCGCGCCGCAGCCGCAGCGTGACCTCGCCGGTGACCGCCGAGCCGACCCAGCGCTGCAGCGACTCGCGGATCATCAGCGACTGCGGGTCCAACCAGCGGCCCTCGTACATCAGCCGGCCCAGTCGCCGACCCTCGGTGTGGTACTGGGCGAGGGTGTCCTCGTTGTGGATCGCGTTGACGAGGCGCTCGTACGCCGCGTGCAGCAGGGCCATGCCGGGCGCCTCGTAGATGCCGCGGCTCTTCGCCTCGATGATCCGGTTCTCGATCTGGTCGGACATGCCCATGCCGTGGCGACCGCCGACGGCGTTGGCCTCCATCACCAGGTCGACCGGGGAGGCGAACTCCTTGCCGTTGACCGTCACGGGGCGGCCCTGGTCGAAGCCGATCGTGACGTCCTCGGCGGCGATCTCGACCGACGGATCCCAGAACCGCACGCCCATGATGGGCTCCACGGTCTCCACGCCGGTGTCGAGGTGCTCCAGCGTCTTGGCCTCGTGGGTGGCGCCCCAGATGTTGGCGTCGGTGGAGTACGCCTTCTCCGTGGAGTCCCGGTAGGGGAGGTCGTGGGCGATGAGCCACTCCGACATCTCCTTGCGGCCGCCGAGCTCGGTCACGAAGTCGGCGTCCAGCCACGGCTTGTAGATCCGCAGCTGCGGGTTGGCGAGCAGGCCGTACCGGTAGAACCGCTCGATGTCGTTGCCCTTGAACGTGGAGCCGTCGCCCCAGATCTGGACGTCGTCCTCGAGCATCGCCCGGACGAGGAGCGTGCCCGTGACGGCACGGCCGAGCGGCGTGGTGTTGAAGTAGGCACGCCCGCCCGAGCGGATGTGGAACGCCCCGCAGGTGAGCGCGGCCAGGCCCTCCTCGACCAACGCCGCGCGGCAGTCGACCAGACGCGCGATCTCGGCACCGTAGGCCTTGGCACGGTCGGGCACCGAGGCGATGTCGGGCTCGTCGTACTGGCCGATGTCGGCGGTGTACGTGCAGGGAACTGCGCCCTTGTCACGCATCCACGCGACCGCGACCGAGGTGTCGAGGCCGCCCGAGAAGGCGATACCGACGCGCTCGCCGGTGGGGAGGGAGGTGAGGACCTTGGACATAGGAAGAGTATGCATGATTACGCATGACCATGCAAAGCCGGGTGGTCACCGGGCCGGCATCGCCACGTACTGGTACTCCAGGAACTCCTCGATGCCCACCGTTCCGCCCTCGCGGCCCAGTCCCGACTGCTTGACGCCGCCGAAGGGCGCGGCCGGGTTGGAGACGAGGCCGGTGTTGAGGCCGACCATGCCGACCTCCAGACGCTCGCTGACGCGCAGGGCGCGGTCGAGGCCCTCGGTGAAGACGTAGCCGACGAGTCCCCAGGGGGTGTCGTTGGCCCGGCGTACGACCTCGTCCTCGTCGTCGAAGGTGAGGATCGCCGCCACGGGACCGAAGATCTCCGTGCCCATCAGACGGCTGTCCGCACTGACGTCGGTGAGCACCGTGGGCGGGTAGAAGCAGCCGGGGCCCTCGGGCGTACGGCCGCCGACGAGGACGCGGGCGCCGCGCTCCACCGCGTCCAGGACCAGTTCCTCGACCTTGGCGCGTCCGGCGGCGTCGATGAGCGGGCCGACGTCGACGCCGTCCCGGGTGCCGGGGCCCACGACGAGCGAGCCCATGCGCGCGGCCAGGCGCCGCGCGAACTCCCCGGCCACCGACCGGTGGACGAAGAAGCGGTTCGCGGCGGTGCACGCCTCGCCCATGTTGCGCATCTTCGCGATCATCGCGCCGTCCACGGCCACCTCGAGGTCCGCGTCGCCGAAGACGATGAACGGCGCGTTGCCGCCCAGTTCCATCGAGGCGCGTACGACGGTGTCGGCACACTGGGCGAGCAGGAGCCGGCCGACCTGCGTGGAGCCGGTGAAGGACAGCTTGCGGATCAGTCCGCCGCGCAGGAGCGGCTCGCACACCTCCGCGGCCCGGGAGGTGGTGACGACGTTCAGCACGCCGTCCGGCAGTCCCGCCTCCTTGAGGATGGCGGCCAGGGCCAGGCTGGAGAGCGGGGTCTGCGGGGCGGGCTTGAGCACCATCGTGCAGCCGGCCGCGACCGCCGGGCCGATCTTGCGGGTGCCCATGGCCAGCGGGAAGTTCCAGGGGGTGATCAGCAGGCAGGGGCCGACCGGACGCCGGGAGAGCAGCATGCGGTTGCCTCCGTCGGGGAGGACACCGTGGCCGCCGCCGATGCGGACTGCCTCCTCGGAGAACCAGCGGAGGAACTCGGCCGCGTACGCCACCTCTCCCCTGGCCTGAGCCAGCGGCTTGCCCATCTCGGACGTCATCAGGCGGGCGAGCTCGTCGGTGCGGTCGAGGACGATCTCGTACGCGCGGCGCAGGATCTCGCTGCGCGCCCGCGGTGCCGTACGGGCCCACTCCTCCTGCGTCTGGACCGCCGCGTCCTGGGCGAGCCGGGCGTCCTTGGGGCCGGCGTCGGCGACATGGCGGAGGATCTCGCCGGTCGCCGGGTCGTCGACGGGCATGGTGGCGCCGTCCGCGGCGTCCGCCCAGGCACCGCCGATGAACAACTGGGTCGGGGTGTCGGTCATGGGTCCCTCCTGGCGCCCGGCCGGCGGGCCGGGCTGGGTCTCCGTGTGCCGGTGTGCGGTTCTTGTGTGCCGGGGCGCCGGAATGCCGGGGCCGGGGCGCCCGAGCACCGGGGGCCGGCAGCCGGGGGCCGGTAGCCGGGGCGCGGTCGTCATGTCCCGTGCGGTCACCGTGCCTGTGTGGTCACCATGGCCCGTACGGTCGCCGTCACCGTCACCGGTCGGCCGCCCCCGACGTGCCGGCCTCGACCGCCGCCGCCCACGCCCGAAGCCCGTCGTCGACGGCCGGCTCGTCGATCACCAGCGCCGGGATCATCCGGACCACCTGGTTCCAGGCACCGCAGAGCAGCAACAGCAGGCCCTCGTCGACGGCGGCCCGCTGGACGCGGGCGGCGGTCTCGGGGTCCGGGCCGCCGTCCTCGGTGACGAACTCGCTCGCCAGCATCAGGCCCATCCCCCGTACGTCCCCGACGGCCGGCGTGCGGGCCGCCACCGCCTCCAGCCCGCTGCGCAGCCGCGCCCCCATGGCCTCGGCGTTCTCCACGAGCTTCTCGTCGCGTACGACGTCGAGCGTGGCGCAGGCCGCAGCGCACGCCACCGCGTTGGCGCCGTACGTGCCGCCCTGCGAGCCCGGCCACGCCTTGCGCATCAGTTCCTCGGGAGCGGCGATGCCGGACAGCGGAAAGCCACTGGCCAGACCCTTGGCGGTGATGAGGATGTCGGGGGTGACACCGAAGTGCCCGTGCCCCCAGAACCGGCCGGTGCGGCCCACGCCGGTCTGCACCTCGTCCAGGATCAGCAGGAATCCGTGGCGGTCCGCGCGCTCCCGCAGGCCTTCCACGAAGGCGCGGGTCGCGGGTACGTACCCGCCCTCGCCGAGCACCGGTTCGACGATGACGGCGGCGGTGTCGGCGGGCGAGGAGATGGTCTGGAGGGTGTAGTCGAGTTCCTGGAGGGCGAAGCGGGTGGCGGTCTCCTCGTCCCAGCCGTAGCGGAAGGCCGTCGGGAACGGGGTGACGACCACACCGCTCATCAGCGGTGAGAAGCCGGACCGGAAGCGGGTACCGGAGGTGGTCATGGAGGCGGCGGCCACGGTCCGGCCGTGGAAACCGCCGTGACAGACCAGGACGTTCGGCCGTCCGGTGGCCTGGCGGGCCAGTCGCAGCGCCGCTTCCACGGCCTCGCTGCCGGAGTTCATGAAGAACAGGCTGTCCAGGCCGTCCGGCAGTACCTCGCCGAGCTTGTCGACGAGGTGCCGCAGCGGCTGGTGCATGACGGTCGTGTACTGGCCGTGCACCAGCGTGCCCACCTGTTCCCGGGCGGCCGCGACGACCCTAGGGTGGCAGTGCCCGGTGCTGGTGACCCCGATGCCGGCGGTGAAGTCCAGATAGCGGCGGCCGTCCTCACCATGGATGTGGACGCCCTCGCCCCGGACCGCCACGACGGGCGTGGCCTGGCGAAGGTGCGGCGACAGTGCGGTCATGACGTCTCCCGGCCTGATCGTCGGTCTGCTGCTCTCCCGAGCCTTCCCACGGCCCCGGGCCCGGCAACGCCTGATCTGTCCGGCCGGGCCGCGGTATCCGGACGTTGTGCCAACCATTCGGCTCCGCCGCACGCCCGGGCCGCGCCACGGCCGCCCGCCCGAGCGCTCTTGCGCAGGTCAGTGACGCTTGTCAGAGTGACGCCAGGCGCGCGAGGAGGCACAGTGGGCGAGAAGCGGCACCCGGCCCCGGAGCACGGGGGAGGCGACTCCGAAAGCTCCGGCGGCACCGGCGGTCCCCGCGCCTCGGCACCCGTTCGGTGCCCGAGCCCGGGCCCGGAGCCGGTGGGACGTTGCCTCACCGTGGCCGACACGCTGGCGCTGCCCGTCCTCGCCGCGGGAGAGCCGCGGGTGGTCACCGGCCTGGACCACGTCGGCCGGCCGGTCCGCTGGGTCCACATCACCGAACTTACGGACCCGGCCTCCTTCCTCAAGGGCGGCGAACTCGTCCTCACCACCGGCATGCCATTGCCCGACGACCCCACCGCTGTACGCCGCTACGTCGACGAACTCTCCGCCGTCGGTGCCGCGGCCCTGGTCATCGAACTCGTACGCCGCTATCACCGGCCGCCCGACGCCCTCGTCGACGCCTGCCGGACCCGCGGCCTCCCTCTGGTCACGCTCGCCAAGGACGTCAACTTCCTGGAGGTCACCCAGGTCGTCCACACGCTCATCCTCGGCAACCAGGCGGAAGCGATGCGCAGGACCCAGCGCGTCCACGAGGCGTTCACCGCCCTCACCCTGCGCGGCGCCGGTCCCGAGGACGTGCTGAGCGCCGCAGCTCGGATGTGCGGCCGCACGGTCGTGCTGGAGAGCCTGGTCCACCGGGCGCTGCTCTGCGAGCCCCTGGGCAGTACGACGGAAGCAGCGCTCACCGACTGGGAACAGCGTTCCCGGGCCACCCCACCGGCCGACCGTACGGGGCTCCTCGGTCCCGAGGGCTGGCTCGTGGCCCCGGTGGAGTACCAGGGCGAATGCTGGGGGCGGGTGGTCATGCTGCCCGGCACGCCCGGGCCGTCCGGCACGTCCGGCACGTCCGGGCCGTCCGGCACGTCCGGCACGTCCGGGCCGTCCGGCACGTCCGTGTCCGAGGCCTTCGGCCCCGAGGACGTCACCGTGCTGGAGAGGACCGCGATGGCCCTCACCATCGCCCGCCTCACCCACCCCACCTCCTGGGAACGCACCGCACACCGCAACGCCCTGCGGGACCTCGTCGAGCAGCGGCACCACTCCCCCGCGGACGCGCGCGCCCGGGTGGCGGCCCTGGGCCTTCCGACGGAGCACGCCCGCTTCGTCGCCGTCCTCGCGGACGTGCCCGCGGAAGAGGACGAAGAGGACACCGTGAGAGCCGAGACCCGCCTCACCGAGGAGCTGGGGACGACGGGGGCCCAGGCGCTCGTCGGCCGCCTCGCCCCCTCCCGCCTCGGCATCCTGCTCGCGCTGCGCCCGTCCCAGCCCTGGCGGCAGGCCGTGGAACGGCTGAGCCGCAGCGCCAGGGGCACGGTCCCGGGCACGACCGTGAGCGTCGGCTCCCCGGCCTCGGACCTCGCCGACGTCGCCCGCTCGTTCCGCGAGGCGGCCCGGGTGGCCGAGGCCACCGAGCCCGGTCAGTCCCTCCCGCCGGACCGCTCCTTCCACGAGCGGTCCGACATCGGCCTGCGCCGCCTGCTCTTCGCGCTCCGCGACGATCCCCGCGTCCAGGACTTCACGGAACGACGGCTGGGCCCGCTCCTCGACCACGACGCCCGGCACGGCACCGAGCTCCTGGCCACCCTGCGCGGCTACCTGGACGCCGCCGGCAACAAGACCGTCGCCGCGCGCGCCGGCGGTCTGTCCCGGGAGACCGTCTACCAACGGCTGCGCGCGATCGAACGGTTACTCGGCCGCGACCTCGAATCCGGCGAGCAGCGCACCGAACTCCACGTGGCGCTGCACGCGCTCGACACCCTGCGCGGCCGCTGACCGATCACCGCCTGACGCGGCGCCCGTTCACCCAGCCGAGCAGGACCATCGAGCACACCGCCGCGAACGCGCACCACGTCGAGACGAACTCCATCCGCCACAGGGCCCAGCAGATCGGGGCGCCCATGCCGGCCAGGTACCCGAGCACACGCAGGCCCCGGTCACCGGAGAGCAGCAGGGGGCCGACCGTGGCCACCAGGTAGCCCACGACCAGCAGCTCGGCGTGGGGCAGGTCCACCGCGTAGCCGATGGTGTGGCCGCGGATCTCCGCCCGCACAGGGCGCGTTGCGAGTGCGTACGAGAACACCGTCGCCGTCGCGACTCCGGCGGCGAGCGGCACGACAAGTCGACGCCGTGCGGACCGCGGCGCGGCACACAGCACGCTCGCCGGCACCCAGAGCGCGAGCAGCGGGAGGGCCATGACCGTCCAGGCCAGGGTGGCCGGACCGGTTCCCCCGTCCGAGGCCCAGACCGCCGCCTCGACCATCTGATGGACTCCGAGCAGCAGGGGCAGTGCGGCCGTCGGAAGGTCACGGACCCGCCGGGTCCGCGCCACGCAGGCCACGCCGACGGCGGCGACCGCGACGCCCGCGACGAGGTCGGCCTCCGCGCTCCAGCACATCCTTGCGTCCTCGGGTCGGCCGACGGGCCCTCCATCCTCACCGATCCGGTGGGGTCCGGCCGCGTCGACACGGCCGCACCGCCGGGAGTCGCCCCGCCGGCCCGCCGGCCAGGGAGAAGGAGAAGCGGTGCCACCCGGGAGTCGCCGGGTGGCACCGCTCGCGGAACTGCCGGCGGATCAGGCCTCGGCAGCGGCTTCCTGCACGAAGGCGGCGTGCAGCCGCCGCGTGTGGTCGACACGGCGTTCCGGGCCGGTGAGGGTCACCGTCGCCGTCAGGAGCGGATCGGTACTGGACGCGGCGAGCCGTAGTTCCAGGTCGCCCGGCTCGACGACACGGTGGCCGTCGCGCCCGGTGAAGGAGGCCAGGTCGGCCGGGACCGTGACACGCAGGCGGCGTCCCTCGCCGGGGGCCAGCGGTACCCGGGTGTAGCCGACGAGGCGCTGCACCGGCTGGACGACGGAGGCGACCGGGTCGTGCAGGTAGAGCTGGACGACCTCGGTTCCGTGCCGTTCGCCGGTGTTGCGGACGGTGAGTTCCAGCTCGAACCCACCGTCGGTGGGCGCCTCCTCGGTGTCCACCGTGAGGTCGCTCCAGGCGAACGTCGTGTAGGTGAGGCCGTGCCCGAAACCGAAGGCCGGTGTCGGGTCGATGTTGGACACCTCGCTGGCATGGGCGAGCCGCGCCCCGAGATAGGTGGTCGGCTGGGCACCCGCACCGCGCGGCACGCTGACGGGCAGCCTACCGGTGGGGCTGGTGCGCCCGCTGAGCACACCGGCGATGGCGGCGGTGCCCTCCTCGCCCGGGAAGAAGGACTGCACGATCGCGGCGGACTCCGCCACGGCGCGGCCCAGCGCGTAGGGCCGGCCGGCGAGCAGCACCGTCACGACCGGCTTGCGGGTGTCCAGCAGGGCGTCGAGGAGCTGCTGCTGGGCGCCGGGCAGGGCGAGCGACTCGACGTCGCAGCCCTCTCCACTGGTGCCGCGGCCGAACAGTCCTGCGCGGTCGCCCAGGACGGCGACGACGACATCCGCGTCGTGGGCCGCCCGGACGGCCTCGGGGATGCCGAAGACGTCCCCGTCGTCGACCCCCGTGCCGCGCACGTGAGTGAACTCGGCGTCGGGGAACTCGGCTGCCAGGGTGTCGCGCAGGGTGGGCAGTTCGATGCCGACCGGGTTCTCGGGGTGGTGGACGCCGATGTGCTGGGGGAAGGAGTAGCAGCCCAGTACGGCGGTGGCCTCGTCGGCGTTGGGTCCGACCAGGGCGATGCGGCGCGGCCTCTCCAGCGGCAGGGTGCCGTCGTTGCTCAGCAGCACGACCGCTTCCTCGGCGACCGTGCGGGCCAGTTCGCGGTTCTCCGGGCCGTCGAGGTCGATGCTGCCGCGCAGGGCGACCGGGTCGTCCGGGTCGACGCCGTCGAGGGCGGGCGGCACCGGGTCCCAGTCCGGGTCGAGCAGCCCGAGTGCCGCCTTCTGGGTGAGTACCCGACGCAGGGCGCGGTCGATCACCGCCTCCGGCAGGCGGCCGTCGGCGACCGCCTCGACCAGGGGCGCCCCGAACGTCTTGACCGTGGGCAGTTCGACGTCCACGCCCGCCCGCAGCGCGGCGCCGGCGGCACCCGCCCAGTCGGCGGCGATGCCGTGCAGTGTCTTGAGGAAGGCGATGCCGAAGTAGTCGGCGACCACCGTGCCGTCGAAGCCCCATGTGTCGCGCAGCAGCCCGGTGAGGAGGTCCTCGTCGGCGGCGGCGGGCATGCCGTCGATGTCGGTGTAGGCGTGCATCACCGATCGGGCGCCGCCCTCCCGGATCGCCATCTCGAAGGGAGGCAGCAGGACGTCGGCCCGCTCGCGCGGGCCCACGGAGGAGGGCGCGAGATTGCGTCCGGCGCGGGAGGCCGAGTAGCCGACGAAGTGCTTGAGGGTGGCGACGACGCCGGCGTCCTCCAGGCCGCGCACATACGCGGTGCCGATGGTGCCGACCAGGTACGGGTCCTCGCCGATGGTCTCCTCCACCCGGCCCCAGCGGGCGTCGCGCACCACGTCCAGGACGGGCGCGAGGCCCTGGTGGACGCCGACGGCCCGCATGTCGCGGCCGATGGCGAGGGCCATGCGCCGGACCAGGTCCGGGTCGAAGGTGGCGCCCCAGGACAGCGGGACGGGGTAGGCGGTCGCTCCCCAGGCGGCGAAGCCGGCCAGGCACTCCTCGTGCGCGACGGCGGGGATGCCGAAGCGGTTCTCGGAGACGATACGGGCCTGGGTACGCATGAGGGAGAGCGCGCCGAGCGCCGGGTCGACGGGGGCGGTGCCGAAGGGGCGGGTGAGCTGTCCCAGCCCGATGGGCAGAAGGGCGTCGAGGTCGACGGCCTCCTCCATGTCGTGCTGATGGGGGGCGACGTCTCCGCCCTCGTTGGACGCGCCGACCCACACGCCGTACAGCTGGGCGATCTTCTCCTCGGGGGTCATCGCTTCGATCAGCGCGGACACCCGGTCGGTGAGGGATCGGGCGGGGTCGTTCCAGAGGGGCACTTCGGGGGTGGTCTCTACGGCCACGTTGGCGGTCACTTTCCTCCGGCACCCATCAGACCCTGGACCAGGGCGCGACGGGCGAACAGGTAGACGAGCAGGATGGGCACCATGGACAGCACCACGGCTCCCAGCAGACCGGGGATGTCGATGCCGTGCGCGGTCTGGAAGTTGTACAGGCCCAGGGTGACCACCTTGGTGGACTCGGACTGGGTCAGGACGAGCGGGAACAGGAAGCCGTTCCACGCCTGGAGCGCGGAGAACACCACGATCGTGGACAGTCCGCCGCGGGACAGCGGCAGGACGAGCTGGAAGAACATGCGGCGCGGGCTGGCGCCGTCCATCGCCATGGCCTCGTACAGCTCCGCGGAGATGTCACGCATCGCGCCGCTGAGGATCAGCGCGGACATCGGCAGGCAGAACGCGGCCGTGGGCAGGATGACGCCGAGAAGGTTGTCGTACAGCCCGGCTTCGCTGATCAGGTAGAACATCGGCACGATCACGGCCTGGGCCGGGATGGCGAGGCCGAGCAGGAACAGCCGGAAGATCGCCGACGTGGTCCGGCCGCGGCTGCGGACGATCGCGTAGGCGAGCGGCGGGACCAGCAGCAGCACGATGCCGATCACCGAGGCGGTGACGACCAGCGTGTTGAAGAAGTACTGGCCGAAGCCCGAGTCGAAGGCACCGGTGAAGTTGTCCAGCGTGAAGCTGTCCGGGAACGACACGGGGCCGTTCTCGGCGTAGTCCTGACGGGTGCGCAGGGTCGCGGACAGCATCACGTACAGCGGCAGGCCGACCAGGAGGAGCCAGAAGAGCGAGCCGGCGCCGGCCAGGTAGTTCGGTCGGCGTCTCATGACACACCCTCCGCTGAGCCGCGCATCTTGTCGTAGCCGGAGACCCGGACGACGATCAGCGAGATGATCGTGGCGGCGACGACCAGGGCCAGGGCGATCGCGGAGCCGGTGCCGTAGTCGAAGCTCTTGAACGCCTTGTCGTACATGTAGTAGGCGCTGATAGTGGTGTCGGTGCCGGGGCCGCCCTGGGTCAGGATGAGGACCGTCTCGAACGTGGTCAGACCGCCGACGATCATCAGGATCCCCGAGGTGACCATGGAGGTGCGCAGCTGCGGCAGCGTGATGTGGAAGAACTGCCGGTAGCGGCCCGCCCCGTCGATCTCCGCGGCCTGATACAGCACCGGCGGGATCGCGCGGGCGGCACCCTGGTAGATCAGCGTGTGGAACGGGGTGAACTGCCAGGTGCTGACGAAGGCCAGCACCCCGATGGCAGTGGCCTGTTCGCCGAACAGGTTGCCGTCGCCGAACAGCCAGGTGGCCTCGGCCGGGATGCCGAAGTTCGGGTCGAGCAGCGCCCGCCACAGCACGGACACGGCCGTCGCGGACAGCAGCAGTGGGATGAAGTAGATGACCGACAGGACGGCGCGGTTGCGCTGGTGACCGGCGGCCCAGACACCGAGCAGGATGCTCAGCGGGGTCTGGAGGACCACGCCGAGCGCGGTCAGCAGCAGGGTCAGCCAGATGCTCTTGAGCATGACCGGGTCGTCCATGAGGCGCGACCAGTTGTCCATGCCCACGAACTCGGGCGAGCTGAGCCCGTCCCAGCTCATGAAGGACAGCACCGCCACCATGATCAGCGGAACGATCGCGAAGAGGGCGAAGAAGACTGCGGCGGGCAGCGCCCAGGCGAAGCCCGGGCGGCCTACCTGCGTTGCGGACGAGGCGGGCGGCCGCCGCCGGGACCCCTTGCGGGGTCCGGCGGCCGGCCGGGCGCTCGTGATCTGTGTGGTCATGAGCCGTTCGTCACTCGGTCGGGAGGGCCTGCATGGCCTTGATGAAGCCGTCCGTGTCGAGCTGTCCGTTGAAGAACTGCTGGATGGCCTTGTGCATGTCCGAGCTCGCCTTCTGCGGGAACGACTGGTCCCAGGAGAGCTGGAACGACGGGGCGTCGGAGACGAGGTCGTACTGGAAGCGCGAGTACTCGGGGGTGCCCGAGGTCTCGATGAACTTGTCCGTGTTGGTCGTGGTCGGCAGGTTGCCGATGTCCAACTGCGCCTTGACGAAGTCGTCGGAGTACATGAGCTTCAGGAACTCGGCGACGGCCTCGGGGTGCTTGGTCTTCTTCATCACCGAGTAGTAGTTGTTGGTGTTGCCGGCGACGTTGCCCGGGTCGCCCTTGCCGCCCTCGACGGCCGGGAAGGCGGTGTAGCCGAGGTCCTTCTCGGCGAAGTCCGGGTGGTCCGTCAGCTGCTGGGAGTAGTACCAGGAGCCCATCAGCTCGAAGCCGGCCTTGCCCGAGGCCACCAGCTGGACCGAGCCGCCGTTGGTGTACTTGACGGAGTCGTAGTTCTTGCCGAAGGCGCCGGCGTCGACGAGCTCCCTGATCCTGTCCAGGGCCTCCTTGCTGTCCGCGCTCTCCCAGGCGGCCTTGTCGCCCCCGACGGCCTTCGCGAACAGCTCCGGGCCGGCGATGCGGTCGTAGAGGTACTGGAACCACATCTGGGTGGGCCAGACATCGCCGCCGCCGAGCGCGATCGGCGTGACGCCCTCGTCCTTGAGCTTCTCCACCGCGGCGAGCAGTTCGTCCCAGGTCTTCGGCGGCTGGACGCCGGCCTTGTCGAGGACCGCCTTGTTGTGGAAGAGCAGGACCGGCTGGGTGCCGCGCATCGGGATGCCGTACGGCTTGCCGTCGACGACCGCGCTCTCGAAGACGTTCGGCAGGAACTTCTTCTCCAGGTCCGGGTTCTTCTTGATGAAGTCGTCGAGCGGCAGCAGCAGGTCCGCCTTGACGAACGGCTTGATGCTGCCGCCGCCCCAGTTGAAGAAGACGTCCGGAGCCTGGGGGGTGTTGATGATCGTCTGCAGCTTCTTCTGGTAGTCCGCACCCGGGATGGTGTCGAGGACGACCTTGACGTCGGACGTCTTGTTGAACGTGTCGACGATCTTCTGCTCGACCTTGTTGGTGGCGTCCCCGTAGACCAGGACATGGATCTTGCCGTCGTCGGACGACGCCCCGCCGCTCCCGTCACCGCAGGCGGACAGGCTCAGCGCCATGGCGAGCGTCGCACCGGTGGCGACCAGTCTGGGCAAGCGCGCACGTGTCTTCATCGTTCGCCTTTCGAAAGTTTCGGCATCAACACCGAAAGTCCATGCTGGTCGGACAGTAAAGTCAGACGGGATTTCCGGTCAATGGTCGTGCGGGTGCCGACTCAAAACGTTATCGATCGGATGGCCTATCCTGCCTGCATGCACGATGAAGTTGAGGTGGGAGCGAGAGTCACCCTGGCCGAGGTGGCGAAAGAAGCGGGGGTCTCTCCTCCGACAGTTTCGAAGGTCCTCAACGGTCGTTCGGATGTCTCCAGCACCACCCGGGTCAAGGTGGAGCGGCTGTTGGAGGCCCACGGCTACCGTCGCCGGACCTCGAGTCCGTCACGCTCCCCGCTCGTCGAACTCGTCTTCCACGAGCTGGACAGCGTCTGGGCGATGGAACTCGTCCAGGGTGTGGAGACCGCCGCCAAGGCGAACCGGGCGACCGTGGTGCTCACCAGGAGCGGCACCCGGCACGCACCCGCGCCCGACTGGATCGAGGGGGTGCTCCGGCGCAGGCCACTGGGCGTGGTGCTGGTCTTCTCGTCGCTCCCCGCCGAGATGAAACACCGACTGCGGTCGCGGGACATCCCCTTCGTCATCGTCGACCCGGCCGGCGACCCGGACCCCGACGTACCGTCCGTGGGCTCCGCCAACTGGGCCGGGGGTCTCGCCGCGACGCGTCATCTCACCGACCACGGACACCAACGCGTGGCGATCATCACCGGGTTCGAGGACATGCTGTGCTCACTGGCCCGTCTCGACGGATACCGGTCGGCCATGACGATGGCGGGCCTGACGATCGACCAGCGCCTCGTCCGCTTCGGCCACTTCGACGTGCAGAGCGGTTTCGAGCACGGGATGGACCTGCTGGCCGGCCCGGACCGGCCGACGGCGATCTTCGCGGGCAGTGACCTGCATGCCCTCGGCGTGCTGGAGGCGGCCCGGGTCAGGGGCCTGCGCGTGCCCGAGGACCTCTCGGTCGTCGGTTACGACGACGTACCGCTGGCCCAGTGGTCGAGCCCGCCACTCACCACGGTCCACCAGCCACTGCGGCACATGGCCGAGGAGGCGACCCGGATGCTCTTCCGCCCGGACGGCCCGGGCCGCGCCGCCCAGCGCATCGAACTGGCCTCGCACCTCGTCGTACGGCAGAGCACTGCGCCACCGGAAGGAGGTGCCGCCGGCGCCTGACGAAGAACTGGCCGTCACCGCCGGCCACCCCCGGGGGCTACTCGTCATTCTGCGGGACCGGTTCCGTTCCTCGGCGGGGGTGCGGCTGAAGGCACCGGGGACACAAACCCCACCGGGCGGAGTCGGCGGCGGCCGACCCCGACGGTCACCACCCGCGGCGGGCGACGGGCGACAAGCAGCCCGGGCGGCCAACACGGCCTCGTACTCCGGCCGTTGTACTACGGGAAGGCAGCAGTCCTTGTGAGGGCGGCAGCAATCCTTGTGACGGCGGCATCAGTCCCTTTGAGG
Source organism: Streptomyces marokkonensis (assembly GCF_039539045.1). NCBI lineage: Bacteria > Bacillati > Actinomycetota > Actinomycetes > Kitasatosporales > Streptomycetaceae > Streptomyces > Streptomyces marokkonensis. The sequence continues at coordinate 4,542 of NZ_BAABCQ010000046.1, read as the reverse complement.
AGAGGCATCGTGTTCGTGGAGAACCTCGATGACCTCGTCGTCGCTCACCTGCTCGAAGTCCTCGTACCAGTGGCCGACCGCCCGGAAGTCCGGCGGCCGGTGCGGACAGACCACCTCATCGGCCTCCGATTCCATCTCGGCCGCGGTCTCGGGAGCGCCGACGGGAACGGCGAGGATCAGTCGGGCGGTACGCAGACGGCGCAGGTGGCGCAGGGCGGCGCGGGCGGTGGCACCGGTGGCCAGTCCGTCGTCGACGAGTATCACGGTCCGGTCCTCGACCCGGGGCGGTGGCCGTTCGCCCCGGTACAGCAGTGCGCGTCGGCGCAGTTCGGTGCGCTCGCGGGCCACGTCCGCAATGAGGCGGTCCTCGTCCAGGCCGAGCATGTCGAGTGCCCGCCGGTCGAACAGCGGCGGGTCCTCGCCCACGATCGCGCCGATGCCCGTCTCGGGTCGGCCCGGAAGACCGATCTTCCGTACGACCAGCACGTCAAGTGGCACTCCGAGCGCCCGGGCGACCTGGGCGGCCACGGGGACGCCGCCCCGGGGCAGCGCGAGCACGAGGGGGTTGGGGAAGTCGCCGCCGGACGCCCGTTCCATGAGGCGGACGGCGAGTGCCTGGCCGGCTTCCCGGCGGTCGTGGAATCGCATGACCGGGTATCTGCCTTTCTCACGGGGGAGAGTGGCCTCGCACGGTGTTGCGTGACCTGCCGAAGCGCTCGTCGTCCGCCCGCTCGGTCAGGTGGTCGCGGAACCAGTCCGCGGCGGCCTCGGTGACCTGATCCAGAGCACCGGGTTCCGGGAAGAGGTGCGTGGCCCCGGCCACGACACGGGTCCGGTGGGGTACGGACAGTCTTTCCGCGGCTCGGCGGTTGAGGTCGAGCACCACCGCGTCGCTGCCGCCGACGACGAGCAGGACCGGGGCCACGACCCTGGGCAGCACGTCACCGGCAAGATCCGGCCGGCCACCCCGCGACACCACCGCCGCCACCTGCTTGGGCCGCTCCGCCGCGGCCACCAGGGCGGCCGCCGCCCCTGTACTCGCCCCGAACAGACCCACGGGCAGGTCCGCGGTGTCCGGGCGTCGCTCCAGCCAGTCGACGGCATCCACGAGTCGCCGGGCCAGCAGCGCGATGTCGAAGCGATGCCCGGCCGTCGCCACGTCCTCGCGCTCCTCGTCCCCGGTCAGCAGGTCCAGCAGCAACGTGCCGAAGGCCGCCCTGCGCAGTCCGGTGGCGACCGCCCGGTTACGGGGACTGAGGCGCGAGCTGCCACTTCCGTGCGCGAACAGGACGATTCCCCGCGCCCCGCCGGGGATTACCAGGTCTCCGTCCAGCGCGACGTCGCCCGAGGTGACCAGTACGGATTCGGAGATCACGCGGGTTCATCTCCCCTGGTGCTGTTCGATGCCGCTGACGAGTACCCGCTTGAGCGGTCGGGCACACCGGACATACCAGGCACATCGGATGCACGGGCATGCGGACGGCCAGGCATACCGGCCGGGTCGCCGCGACGCCGGGTCGACGAGGAAGACACGCGAGGCCCGACGCTCGGCCCCGTCCTCCCCCCGGACCTCCGGTGTAGCGGCGGAACTCCGGGTACTCGCCCGTTGAACCGGCTACCGGCCTTTCCCGGCCGGATCGCACCATGGGGAAGGACACCCACCTCATGCAGCACGACGAAATGATCGGAAAAGTGCAGGCGCTCGCTCAGTTGCCCGACCGGGGTTCTGCCGAGCAGGCGACGCGGGCCGTACTGGAGACACTGGCCGAGCGGCTGCCGTCCGGGCTCGCGGATCACACGGCCGCCCAGCTGCCTCCCCCATTGGCCACCGCCATGCGACAGGTGACGGGCTCCTTCACCGACGGCCACTCGGACACGTCGGCCGAACGATTCGACCTCACCGTGTTCGCCGGCCGGATCGCAAGCCGCGCGGCGACGGACGAGGAGCAGGCCCTGCGCGAGGCCGCCGCCGTGCTGGAGGTGCTCGACGCCGCCCTCACTCCGGAGTTGACGGAGAAGGTGGCCGGGGCACTGCCCGCGGACATCCGCGAACTCCTGCCGGCCGGCCGCACCGTGGACGGCGACTGACCAACGCCTACTGCGGGTCCACCTACGGTACGTGGACACCGCAGACCGGCGTCGTGATCCGCGGCAACACCGTCTCGGACATCGGCGGCGACACGATCGTCCGCACCACACCGAAAGTGCCCTCGCCGAGTACGACAAGGCCGACGGTTTCCGCGAGCGCGAACCGGCTCACTGCGCCGTCGGCATCCGGGGCTGAAACACCGACGGCGTGCGCCTCCGACGGCGCGTCGCTCACCCAGCCCCCGCGACGCCCGGCGCGATCCGGGACCTGGACGTTCACCGGCGTCTCCTGACTCAGTGACTCACCCGCCCCACTGACACACCGGAGGTCCCCTCCCTCTGCCGAGGACACCCCATCGAAGAACAACACCCGCGCAGACCGCGGAGCGCTGTCAGTGGCGGGTGGCAACATCGGGCGCATGAAGGACACCACGGCATTCGATTGGCGGGACTTCCTGCTCAGGTGGAGCGGGGAGTGGGTGGACTCCCTCCCGGACGACGAGACACGGGTCGAGGATCGAGAGGCCGCCCGGCAGGCGCGGTGGCTGGGGTTCCCGCCCGCGTCCGAGGAGCGGATCGCGTTCATGGAGGAGCGCCTCGGCCGCCGGATGCCCCCGTCCTACCGGGAGTTCCTCGCGGTCAGCGACGGGTGGCGGCACGCGGGCGGATTCGTGTCGCTGCTGGCGGGGACCGAGGGCGCGCACTGGCACGACAACGAGTCCGAGCTCGCGGACCTGTTCGAGGAAGACCTCGACGAGGAATCCGAGCCCGAGGAGTGGCGGGAGGCGGACCTCTGGCGGCGAGGGCTGCAGCTCGACGTCGAGTCCGACGCCACCTACGTCCTCCTGGATCCCGAGGACGTGGACGAGGACGGTGAGTGGGCCGTGTACACGTGGGCGGGCTGGCGGGCCGAGTCACCCGAGCGGCACGCGAGCTTCCTCGCGTTCATGCGGGACATGCACCGGCAGTTCCACCGTCTGCGGGCGCAACCGAGTGACGGAAAGCCGGTGTTCGTCAACGACACGACGCGAAGGCTGGACGCCCTGGTGGAGGAGGCCCGGCTGGAGGCGCTGCGGGGCGGCTGGGCACGGGCCGTGAAGGCGCTGGACGAGGCCAAGGCGTACGGCAGACCGCGGGCCGCAGGGCTGGGCGACCAGATACGCCGACTGCTCGGGCACACCTCCATGGTGCACTTCGACGACCTGGTGACGGACCCGCGGTACGCGCCCGAACTCCTGCCGCCGTTGGTCGCCGAGCACGCGGCTCACTCGTACTGGGACGACTCCACGCTGAGATTCCCGCTGCGGGGCGCCGACGACGACCTGGTGGCGCTGGCCTACACGACGCTGGAGCAGGTGCGCGGCGGCACGTACCGGTACACGGCGACCGGACCGTTCGGGGAAGCGGTCGAGCGGGCTCGGGAGCGGGCACGGTGGGGAGACACCGACACTGCATGGCGGACGCTGAGGAACGCTCTGCCCCTGTGGGAACCGCTGGGACCGGACCACCTGGCTCCGCTGGGGTGGGTGGCCGACCCCGTACTCGGGCCGCTGCTGACGCCCGAGCGGGGCGTCGAGTTGCTGTCCGCCCCACGGGGCGGGCAGACCGGTGAGGCACCGGAGCCGGCAGCCGGGCCCGACCCGGGCGGCCTGGCGTGGCTCGCGGAGCACGACCCCGGCGACAACCGCGCGTCCTACCGGCTCGTCCTGGTGGAGAGGGTGGGACCGGAGGAGCTGCCCGCCCGTCTTTCGGACGGGGACGGCACCATGCTGAACGAACCCATGACCCTCCGGGAGGCGCGCCAGAGGCTGACGCACGACCAGAGGGAGTTCTCGTCCTACGACGACAGGGCGCTCATGGCGGTCGGGCGGGCCGGCCCCCGTTGGAGCTTCGCCTTCGACGGCGACCCCGCCCCGTTCGGCCGGCGGCGCTTCGTCTCCCCCGCCCCGATTGCCAGCACGGGCACCCGCGCAGTGGTGGTGTGGAGCGGCCTGAGGACACGGCACGGGGAACCGTTCTTCCATCTTTCGGTGGCGCGGGACGGAGCCGAGCAGTACGCGTTCACCTACGCGGACGGAGAGATCCGGCGCAGTGGGGAAATACCGCAGGCCCTGGACCCCAGCCGGTTCTTCGGCGACCTGGAAGACCGCGCCGAGGTGGAGCACTCGCTGCTGGAAGCGGTGGCCGGGGAGTTCGGTACCCGTCTGCCGCGTCATGCCATCACGAGCGGACGGCTGCACACGTTCACCACCCGCTCCTGGACACGGCCACCGATGGACGGCGAGACGTACACGGTGATCAGCACGCACTACGAACCCGTGCGCTCGGCGGACGGCGAGCGCGCGGCAGATCAGGAGCCAGGAAGCAGGTAGAGACCCACCCGGACCGCAGAGGACGAACGCCCGGCCGCGGCAGCTCAAGGGCGGACGGTAAGCAGGCCGAGCGGAAACCCCG
>NZ_BAABCQ010000045.1:30807-46113 GCF_039539045.1 Streptomyces marokkonensis | reverse complement strand
CGCCCCCGCGGCGGTCGGCGGCGTCGCCCTGAACACCCGCTTCCTGCAGCGCGCGGGAGTACGACCGGGGCTCGCGGTGGCGAGTGTCGGCGCGTCGCAGCTGTTCGGGCTCGGCTGTCACATCCTGATGCTGCTGTCCTTCGGCTATCTGACCGGCACCGAGAAGACACCGTCGCTGTCGCCGTCCCGGACGGTCATCGCGGGTCTGCTGACGGTGGCGGTGCTCGTGCTCGTGGTGACGTCGGTGCCGTTCCTGCGGAAATTCGTCGTCACGCGCGTGCGGTCGCTCTTCGCCGGTGTCGTGCCGCGCATGCTGGACGTGCTGCAACGACCGCAGAAGCTGGTCACCGGCATCGGCGGCATGCTGCTGCTCACCGCCTGCTTCGTGATGTGCCTGGACGCCTCGGTCCGGGCCTTCGGCGACGAGTCGACGTCGATCAGCCTGGCGAGCGTCGCGGTCGTCTTCCTCGCCGGCAACGCGCTGGGATCCGCGGCGCCGACACCGGGCGGTGTGGGCGCGGTGGAGGCGACCCTGACGGTCGGCCTGATCGCCGTCGGTCTGCCCAAGGAGGTCGCCGCCCCCGCGGTGCTGCTGTACCGGCTGCTCACACTGTGGCTGCCGGTGCTGCCGGGCTGGCTGGTCTTCAACCACCTGACGCGGAAAGAGGCGCTGTAACAGCGCCGTACGCCGAGAACCAGCCGCCTCGTACGCCGAGGAGCATCCGTACGCGCCGCCTCATGCCCGTTGATTCGTACGCGCCGCCTCGTGCCCGTTGATTCGTACGCGCCGCCTCATGCCCGTTGATTCGTACGCGTCGTTGCGCACGCAGGCCCGTACACGTCGCCCCGCGCGCGTAGTCCGCGCGGATTGCCTCACGCGAGTACGTCCCGGTTGCGGCTCGCCCCGTACCTCGTACGGCTCCTGCCCCGAGCGCACGGCCCCGCGGGCCCGCACGATGGGTACATGCCGAAATCCTTCCGGCTGCGCGCCGCCGCCCTGACCGCTGCCACCACCGTAACCATGTTCGCTCTGCTGGCCGGCTGCAGCGACGACTCGGGAGACGACTCGGGCAGTGACGAGGACCTGACGGCCCAGAAGCTCGGCTGGAAGGACTGCCCGGCACCGTCCGAGGCCGAAGGCGGCGGCGCCGCTCCCTCTCCGCTGCCGGACGGCGACGAGTGGCAGTGCGCCACCATGAAGGCGCCGCTCGACTGGGACCACCCCGAGGGCGACACGATCGGCCTTGCACTGATCCGGGCCGCGGCCAACGGTGAGGCGGACCGGCGGATCGGCTCGCTCGTCTTCAACTTCGGCGGCCCCGGCGGATCGGGCGTCACCACGCTGCCCGCCTTCGGCCAGGACTACGCGAAGCTGCGCACCAGGTACGACCTGGTCAGCTTCGACCCGCGCGGCGTCGGCCGCAGCGCCCCCGTGGAATGCCTGGACGACAAGCAGCTCGACACCTACTTCCAGCAGGACGCCACCCCGGACGACGCGGCCGAGCGCACCGAGTTGCTGGACAACACCGAGGAGTTCAACGCGGCCTGTGAGAAGAACTCGAAGAAGATTCTGCCGCACCTGCGCACCACCGACGCAGCCCGCGACATGGACCTGATGCGCCAGGTGCTGGGCGACGACAAGCTGCACTACTTCGGCATCTCCTACGGCACCGAACTCGGCGGCGTCTACGCCCACCTGTTCCCCGAGAAGGTGGGCCGGGCCGTCTTCGACGCGGTCGTCGACCCGACGCAGACGCCGGAGGAGAGTTCACTCGCGCAGGCGAAGGGTTTCCAGCTCGCGCTCGACAACTTCGCCGAGGACTGCGTGTCGAAGGTCGAGGACTGCCCTGTCGGGGACAGCGCCCAGAACGTCAAGGACCGTATCGCGCGGCTCCTGAAAGACCTCGACCGCACGCCGATCCCCGGTGTCTTCCCCCGCGAACTGACCCAGACCGCCGCGACCGGCGGCATCGCGCAGTCGCTGTACTCGAAGGACTTCTGGGAGTACCTCACCGAAGGCCTGGAACAGGCGTACGACGGTGACGGCAGGGTCCTCATGGTGCTGTCGGACGCGTTGAACGGGCGTAACGAGAACGGCGAGTACAGCAACATCACCGCGGCCAACGTCGCCATCAACTGCGCCGACGACAAGCCGCGGTACGACACCGCCTACGTGGAGCGCGAGCTGCCCGACTTCCGGAACGCCTCCGCGCTGTTCGGCGACTACCTCGCCTGGTCCATGGTCAGCTGCACCGACTGGCCTGTCGCCGGTGCCGCCGACCATCCCGACGTCAGCGCGCCGGGCGCCCCGCCGATCCTGGTGATCGGCAACACCGGCGATCCGGCGACGCCCTACGAGGGTGCGGGGAGGATGGCGGCCGCGTTGGGGAAGGGCGTCGGCGTGGAGCTGACCTACAAGGGCCAGGGTCACGGTGCCTACGACAGCAAGAACAATTGCGTGCAGGACGCGGTGCACGGCTACCTGCTGGACGGGAAGGTACCGGAGGCCAGAACCGTCTGCACCTGACCCCTCCCGTTCCCCCTCCCGCATCCCAGATTTCGCACGTAGTGGCAGGTCAGGGCGTTATCCACAGGGCTCAGCGGGCATTACGTGATCCGCCTACCATGGCATGACCGCCTTCCGCCGCACGGCGCGGACGGCTTGCGAGGGGGAGAGCACATGGCACGTCTCGTACGGTGGACGGCTCTGACGGCCGCCGCCGCCCTGCTGACTACGGCGGGCTGCACCAGCGGCTCGTCCGGCGGCGACGAGGACGATGGAGGGACAGGGGGGACGAGCAGCGCGCGGCCGTCGGCGGCGGTACCCTCCGGGGTGCCCGAGTCACTGGCCTCCCAGACGCTCGCCTGGGACCGCTGCAAGGGCACCGCCGACTCCCCCGCCCCGGGCGACGACTGGCAGTGCGCCACGCTCGAGGCGCCGTTGGACTGGGCCGAGCCGGGCGGCGAGACGATCGGCCTCGCGCTGATCCGCGCCAAGGCCACCGGCGACGAGCGCATCGGCTCCCTGCTGTTCAATTTCGGCGGCCCCGGCGGCTCGGGCATCTCCATGATGCCCTCCTACGCGGGTACCGTCTCCTCCCTGCATGAGCGGTACGACCTGGTGAGCTGGGACCCGCGCGGGGTGGCCGCCAGCGAGGGCATCCGCTGCCGCGGCGACGACGCGATCGAGGACGCCGAATCGGTGGACTCCACGCCGGACACCGCGACCGAGGAGCAGGCCTACCTGAAGGACGCCGCGGACTTCGGCAAGGGCTGCGAGAAGGCCGCCGGAAAGCTGATGGCGCACGTCTCGACCACGGACACCGCCCGCGACATGGATCTGATGCGGCATGTGCTGGGCGACGAGAAGATGCACTACTTCGGCATCTCCTACGGCACCGAACTCGGCGGCGTCTACGCCCACCTGTTCCCCAGGCACGTGGGGCGCGTGATCCTCGACGCGGTCGTGGACCCGAGCGCCGACACGATGGGCCACGCCGAGAACCAGGCCAGGGGCTTCCAGCGCGCGTTGGACGACTATCTGAAATCCACCGGCAAGGACCTGGAACAGGGGTCGCGGGAGATCGCCGGGCTGCTGGAGCGGCTCGACGCGGAGCCCCTGTCGACGTCGTCGCCCGGGCGCAAACTGACGCAGACTCTGGCGCTGACCGGTATCGTGCTGCCGCTCTACAGCAAGGACGGGTGGCTGGCCCTGACCAGCGCGCTGGCAGCGGCCGAGGAGGGCGACGGCTCGGAGCTGCTGGCGCTCGCCGACGGCTACAACGAGCGTGACCCCTCGGGGCACTACGGCACGTCGACCCACTCCCAACGGGTCATATCGTGCCTGGACGACAAGCAGCGGCCGACCCTGGAGGAGACGAAGAAGCTGCTGCCGAGGTTCGAGAAGGTCTCGCCCGTGTTCGGGGCCTTCCTCGGCTGGGACACGGCCGGGTGGTGCCACGACTGGCCGGTGGCCGGTCAGCACGAGACCCCGGAGGTGAGCGCTCCCGGCGCGGCTCCGATCCTGGTGGTCGGCAACACCGGCGACCCGGCCACGCCCTACGAGGGTGCCCGCAGGATGGCGGACGAGCTGGGCAAGGACGTCGGTGTGGTGCTCACGTGGAAGGGCGAGGGGCACGGGGCGTACGGGAGCGGGAGCGACTGTGTCGACTCCGCGGTGGACGCCTATCTGCTGAAGGGGACGGTGCCCGAGGACGGCAAGGTCTGCTCATGACGGCGGCGGGGGTTTCGGGCACCTGCGGTGCCCGAAACCCCCGCCGTCCGGGAAACGAGGTCGAGACCCGGTCAGTAGACGGGCTTCTCCGGCTCGATCTGGTTGACCCAGCCGATCACGCCGCCGCCGACGTGCACGGCGTCCGAGAAGCCTGCGGACTTGAGGACCGCCAGCACTTCCGCACTGCGGACACCCGTCTTGCAGTTCAAGACGATCTTCTTGTCCTGCGGGAGGCTCTCCAGTGCCGAGCCCATGAGGAACTCGTTCTTCGGGATCAGCCGGGCACCCGGAATGGAGACGATCTCGAACTCGTTCGGCTCGCGGACGTCGATGAGCTCGATGCTCTCGCCGTCGTCGATCCACTCCTTGAGCTGCTTGGGAGTGATCGTGGAGTCGGCTGCCGCCGCCTGGGCCTCCTCGGAGACGACGCCGCAGAAGGCCTCGTAGTCGATGAGCTCGGTGACGGTCGGGTTCTCGCCGCAGACCGCGCAGTCGGGGTCCTTGCGGACCTTGACCTGCCGGTACTGCATCTCCAGGGCGTCGTAGATCATCAGACGGCCGACCAGCGGCTCACCGATGCCCGCGAGGAGCTTGATGGCCTCGTTGGTCTGGATGGAGCCGATGGACGCGCACAGCACACCCAGGACGCCGCCCTCGGCGCAGGAGGGGACCATGCCGGGGGGCGGGGGCTCCGGGTAGAGGCAGCGGTAGCAGGGGCCGTGCTCGGACCAGAAGACGGAGGCCTGGCCGTCGAAACGGTAGATCGAACCCCAGACGTAGGGCTTGTTCAGCAGCACGCAGGCGTCGTTGACCAGGTAGCGGGTCGCGAAGTTGTCCGTGCCGTCGACGATCAGGTCGTACTGGCTGAAGATGTCCATCACGTTGTCGGCCTCGAGCCGCTCCTGGTGAAGGACCACGTCCACGTACGGGTTGATGCCCTTGATGGTGTCGCGGGCGGACTCTGCCTTGGAGCGGCCGATGTCGGCCTGGCTGTGGATGACCTGCCGCTGCAGGTTCGACTCGTCGACCTCGTCGAACTCCACGATGCCGAGCGTGCCGACACCGGCTGCCGCCATGTACATCAGGGCCGGCGAGCCGAGGCCGCCCGCGCCCACGGCGAGCACCTTCGCGTTCTTCAGCCGCTTCTGCCCGTCCATCCCCACGTCGGGGATGATCAGGTGGCGGGAGTACCTGCGGACCTCGTCTACGGTGAGCTCGGGGGCCGGCTCGACCAGGGGTGGCAGCGACACGGGGACTCCGTTGGTCGGTCAGTGATTACGGTTGTTCTGCTCGTAACACTGCCACGGCCTTTTTCATTCCGAGACACCCGTCCCGACTCGCGAGACAATCTCGTCCCAGTAGCCGGGCATCGTCTCCCAGGGGTCGACTCGGCCACCCCGGTCCGTCCGGTCGGTGAAGTAGATCGTGCCGGCGCCCTGCCAGCGGGCGATGCGCAGCGCCTCCTCCAGATGCCCGCGGGGTACGCCGTGGACGAAGTGGCAGAAGCGCTCGGGCGGATGGTCGGCGCTCCACTCGGCCGCCTGGGACCAGCGGTAGTCGCTCCATGGCCCCGAGAAGGTGACCAGCTGGTCGGCGTTCTCGGCATACCCGGGGTGGGGGTGGGTGCCGTGACCGAGGACGATGTGGGCGTCGTCACGGATCACCCGGAGGCTGGTGACGGTGCGGCGGACCTCGGGAAGATCTGCCCGTTCGGACGGGCAACGGCCGAGGACGAAGCCGTCGGCCCGGTACCAGTCGAGGTACCGGTGTGCGTCGGAGATCAGTGCGCCGAAGCTCCGTGCCCCGTAGGCGGCATCGAGGTGGCCGAGGACGCGGACACCCGCGTTGCGCAGATGGCCGGTGGCTTCCAGGCAGCGCGGGTCGGGATGGGCACCGGGGCCGTCGGCGACGTTGAGGACGACCCAGTGCAGGGGTGTGCCCGGTCGGGTGAGATCGGCCCACTCGCCGGGGGCGACAAGAGGGTGGGCCAGCCCCGGGACACCGAGACCGGTGCGGACGTCGATGTCGGCGGTGCCCGCTGTGGTGCCGGTCAGATACGGCATGCCGCCTCCATCCAGATATCGGCGAGGGACTCTTCGAGGGCGATCCGGGGCCGCCAGCCGAGTCGGTCGCGCGCGGTACGGACGTCGGCCTGTTGCCAGCTCCCGCAGCCGTCCGGGTAGGGGTAGGCGGTCGGCGGCGCTTGCTCGACGTCGGCGCGGTCTCCGCGGTGCCCGAGGGGATCAGGACGGTGGTGACCGAGGCCGTCGGTGCGATGGTGTCCGAGGGAGTCGACGCGGTGGCCGACGGATTCGGTCCGGGGGTGGCCGATGGTGGGCCGCAGTGCGCCGGGCGGTCCGTCGAGTTCGTGCAGGGCGCCGCCGTAGCCGGCCACGCGGGCGAGGGTGGCGGCGGCGTCACGAAGGCGCACGGCGCGGCCGGAGCCGATGTTGATGACGCCCTGTGCCGCGGAGAGCGAGGCGGCGTGAACGGCGCGGGCAACGTCGCGGACGTCGATGAAGTCGCGCTGGGCACCGAGACCGCCGAGCCGGAGTTCGCCGTCGCCGGACTGCATCGCGCGGCGCATGGCTTCGGCGAGGCGGCCCAGCGGTGAACCGGCTGGGGTGCCTGGGCCGGCGGGCGAGAAGACGCGGAGGACCACGGCGTCCAGGCCGGAACCGAGGACCAGTTCGGTCGCGGCGAGTTTACTGACGCCGTAGGGGCCGCCGGGGCGGGGCACGGCGTCCTCCGCGGTGGAGGAGCCCGGTTGGCTGGGGCCGTACTCCGCGCTGCAGCCGACCTGCACCAGGCGGGCGCCGCAGCCGCTGCGGCGCAGGGCCTCGCAGACGGTGGCGACGGCGACGGTGTTGTGCCGGGTGAGTTCGCGGGCGCCGCCCCGGGTGGCACCGGCGCAGTTGACGACGACGCCGGGGTGGACCGCGTCGAGGAAGCGGGTGAGGGCGCCGGGGCTGCCGGTGGCGAGGTCGAAGCGGACGTCGGCGTCGTCGCCACGGCCGAGAGCGGTGAGCTGGACGGCCGGGTCCGCGAGCAGACGGTCGGCGACGAAGCGGCCGATGTAGCCGTTGGCTCCGATCAGCAGGACTCTCATCGGGCGGCTCCCGGTGCCGAGGCGTCGGGTCGGGAGGTCGTCATCTTTGGGCTCCTTCAGAGGGCGGGGCGGACGGGTGGGGGGCTGTCTGGGGGCGCGGTCATCGCGACCGCTCCGTCGATGCGTGGGCCGAGGCCCTGGTCAGGCGGCGGGCCGCGTGGACCAGGAGGGTCAGGGCGCCGAGGCCGCAGGCCGCCGTCGGAACACCGGCCGGGCCGCAGGCTGCGATCACGGCCTCCACTGGGGCGGCCAGGAAGCCGCAGCCGGGGAGGCGGCCGGCGAAGAGCGTGGCAAGGGCGGCCGCCTCGGCGGTGGCCGAAGCGGCGAGGACCAGAGCGGGGGCGCGGGTACAGCCATGCACGGTGAGCAGGCGGGCGAGCATGAGCAGAGCGCCCAAGGTGAGTGCCTGGGGGTGGGCGGCGGGCTCTGCGAGAACCGCTCCGGTCAGCGCGACGAGGACTGTCAGTGCGCCCATGAACAGGGCGAACGTGCCCAGGAGGAGGGGGCGTGCGGAGGCGGCGAAGTCGGCCAGGCCACGGCTGGCGATCAGTTCGCGGCGGGCGCGCACGGCGAAGAGGTGGGCGCTTCCCGCCGCGGGCGCGCAGGCAAGGACGAGGGCCAGTACGGGGGCGACGGTGACGGGCCACGGGCCGTCGGCGGTTCCGTCTGGCAGGCCGTCCGGGCCGCCGGCGAGCGCGGAGCGGAGCATTCCGTCGCCGAGGAGGGCGTAACCGACGAGCCAGCAGGTCCAGGCGCCGGTGGTGCTTGCCGCGGCACTCAACGGCCCCCGGCGCAGGGCCGTGCGCAGGGCCAGGGTCACCGCGAGGACGCCGACGACGGCCGCGACCAGGCGTGGTCGGCCGTCGGTGAGGCGCAGGCCGGCCACGGCGGCGGCACACAGCGCGCCGGGCAGCAGGGCGAGGAGGACCCAGGTGGCGTGCCCCCGGGGAGCCGGCTGGTCCGTGGAACGAGAGGCGGTGTCGGCGTCTCTCGGGACGCGGGCGTACATCTCCTCCGCGAGGGAGAAGACGTCCCGGTGGCGGAAGCGCGCGGCGGTCCGGTCGGTGACGCCGTGCGCCTCCAGGCCTGCGGCGATCTCCAGAGGGTCCACGGCGCGTTCGCAGAGGGCGCGATGCCGATGCAGCAGGGCCTTCACCGGATCCGCTGCAACACGGCGAGCGGCGGACGACGACCGATTACCGGCCACACCCGCTCCACCGCAGTCGTCAGGCGGTTGCGCGTCAGGCGGTTGCGCGTCAGGTGCTCCGGCGGTCAGAAGGTCCCGCGAGCGTTCGTCCCAGGCGCCCTGGCTGCCCGGGGCCTCGGAGCGGTCCAGTTCGCCACGGCCGCTCATCGGGCCCCCTCGGTCGCGGTGACCGGGGTCGTGACCCGGACGGGGGCGTCCGTCGCCCAGCGGGGGCCGCCCCGAGCGACGACACGGGTCGCGGGCTCGGCCCAGCGGCCGGAGACGTGCGCCTCGGCGGGAACAGCGAACGGCAGGGGCTCGCCGGTGTCGTCGAGGACGACGCGGCGCACGGGCGTCTTCGAGAGGATCTCCAGGTAAATGCCGTGAAATGCCGTGACATTCTGCTCGACGGTGAACAGCTCCAGTGCGCGGGCGCGCGCGGCGGCACCCAGGCGCGCACGGCGCTGGGGACTCCGCAACAGGGCGACGCACGCCTCGGCGAGCGCCCGGGGATTGCGCGGAGGCACTACGAGCCCGGTGCCACCGACGGCCTCCACCACCGCGCCGACGTCCGTGGACACCGTCGCGCGACCGGAGAGCATGGCCTCGACGAGGCCGACCGGGAACCCCTCGACAACACTGGAGAGGATCACCAGGGCGCCCGAGGCATACACGTCGGCGCGGGACGGCAGTCCTGGTCCACCGGTCTCCTCGAAGGACACCGGGTTGCGTCCGACGGCGTGCGGACCGCCGGCCTCGTCGGGGAACAGCTGGGCGGCCAGGCCCTTGCAGTGGGCGAGGTAGGACGCGCCCTCGGGGCCCGAAGGGCCACCGGCGATCCGGAGGCGGGCCGCCGGCTCTTCCTTGCGGATCTCCGCGAAGGCGTGAAGCAGCGAGACCAGGTCCTTGGCGGGCTCGACGCGGCCGACCCAGACGAGGGTGTGCGGGTCGGCGCACTCCGGCGCCGCCTCCCCGGTCTCGGCGAAGGGGGTCGCGTCCATGCCCGGGTGGACCGTGCGGAGTTTGGCGCGGTCGGCACCGCAGCGCTCCTGCCATCGGCGCGCGTGCGCGTTGCCGGGCGTGATCACGGCCGCGCGCCGGTAGGTCTCGGTGGCCAGCCGGCCGTGGAAGGCTGCCAGCAGGGACCGTATCGCGGGTGTCGAGTCGGGTTCCGTGAGGTAGTGCGTCCGCAGGCGTACCCCGTACTCGGTCACCAGGAGGGGCACGTCGCAGAAGTGCCGGGCGAGCAGGCCCAGAAGCGCCGCGGCACCTCCGGAGGCGGCGTGGCACAGGTCGACCGCGCCGAGACCGTCGTCCTCGTACCAGTCGAGCGACAGGGGGCGCAGGGCGCGTTCGAGGCGTGCGGCGACGGCGAGCAGGTCAGGGACGCACGCCTCACGCGCGGAGCGGTGGGCGCCGGGCGCACGACAGGCGCGTTCCAGGGCGCGTACGGCGGTCTCCGAGCGCAGCGCGCCGGGCAGTCCGCCTTCCTCGCGGGCGAGCTCGGCGAGCCCGTACAGCGCGCTGGCGAAACGGTCCGCCTCAACGGCCGACGCCTCCTCCGGGAAGCCGGACGAGTCTCCGGGAGCGGTCCCGCAGAGAGCCGTGGCCAGTCCGCCGTAGCACTCGGCGAAGCGCCGGCGAGCGCGCCGTCCGTGGACGATCCCGTCCTCGGCCGCGTCCCACGGCGACGCGGTGCGTACCCGGCTGACCTGCGGCGGCAGCGGAACCCACCCCTCAGCCTCCTGCCGCTCGCCGCGGCTGAGCGCGTAGACGTCGAACTCGTGCTGTCCGAGCCCGCGCACAAGCCGGTCGCACCAGGGGCCGACCTCACCGCTCGCAAACGGATATCCACCCTCCGTAAGCAGTCCGATGCGCACGCGCGCACCCCCGATCTCCCGTTTGGGGAGCCGTCGTTGGCCCGGCGGCTCGCAGCGGGACGAACGTATGCGGACAAGGCGGTGGCGCGATGGACGGTTGTCCGTCGTGCCACCAAAAGGGGTGAACGGGCGTAACTTTCCCGTGCGGGGCGCGTTCCGTCGCGCTAAGGGTTCACGTCACCACCGGACGTAAGGTGACGGCCACGCCTTACGGCCCATCAACTGTTGGGGTAGGCCCAGGGATTGGGGCGGCAGTCGATTCCGTCATGGTCGATGAACTTGGTCTGCTGCTGCATGACCGGGGCGAGTTCGCCGTCCTTGTCGCAGGTGACGTGGTTGAAGCCGATACGGTGGCCGATCTCGTGGTTGATCAGCATCTGCCGGTACCCGTGGATGTCGTCGCCGTACGGTTCCGCACCCTGCGCCCAGCGGTAGGCGTTGATCATCACGCGTTCGGTGGCGGCCGAGTCGCAGGACACGTTGTCCTCGGTGGTGTCCAGGCCGGACTTGGCGCACCAGACCGCGGTGGTGCCGGGGCTGGCCAGGGTGATCACGAAGTTGGGCTTCCCGGAGTGGATGCGATCGAAGGTGCGGGCGCCGTTGTGGGCCCAGCTCCGGTCGTCGTTGAGCGTCTTGCGCACCGCCTCGGCGAAGAGTTCTCCGTCGAGGCCGAGTCCCTGTTCCACGTCCACTCGGTAGGTGTACCTCTGCCCCTTCCCCGCCCCCTTGGCGATGCCGGGGATCGCGTCGAATGTCCCCGAACCCTCGAGCGTGGCGCTGAGCGCGTACCTCTTCTCCATCTTCTGCTCGTACGTCAGCGGCGCCGCCGTCTCCGACGAGGAGGGCGTGGGCCGGCCGTCCGTCCGCGACGCGGAGTCATCGACGTCGCGGGCCTGGTCTGCGGCGGACTGCGAACGCGCGCCGTCGCCGTCCGTCCCGTCGGCGACCTGACCGGCCACGACGACCGCCAGCACGGTGGTGACTGCGGCCGCGGCGATGCCGGTGAAGGTCCTGCCCTTACCTCCCTTGCCCTGCGCCGGTTCACCCGTGGGCGGCGCCTCGCCGAGATCGGCGTCGGGCGCGATGCCGCCGTTACCCGCGCTGCCGCCGCCCCCATGATTGGCGCTCCAATCGGTGGCGCTCCAATCGGTCGCGGAGGCGTACGGGTCGGCGGGCTGCGGGGAGAGGGGCGTACGGCGCGGCGAGGGCACCGTGAAGACGTCGTCGTCCCCGCCGAAGGCGTCCAGGTACTCCTGTCGCGGCGCCCCGGGAGCCGGCTGCCGCTGCCGCGGGAACGGCGGGCCGGGCCTCGCGGACCGACCGGGGGGCCCGGAGTGGGAGGGATGCGAGGGCGGCGAGAGAGGAGCGGAAGGCGAGGGGGCACCGGTATGGTGCCCCGCCGGAGCACCGGGCGGCCCGGAACCGGTCCGCCCGCCCAGCTCGCCCCAGCCGCCACCGGGTTCACGCTGCTCGGGATGGCCGCCACGGGCCCGCGGCACACCGTGCGCCGGAGTGCCGTCGGGGAGCCTGGGATCACGGGTCGGCGTACCGTCCGCCACTCGCGGAAAACCGTGCGCCGGGGTGCCGTCCGCAATCCTCGGAAAGCCCTGGGCCGGTGTCCCGTCCGGGAACCGCGGGCCCGAGCCCGCGTTCCTCTGAGGGGCATGCGGGCCTCGGGGGGCTTGAGGGCTCTGAGGGCCACCCCAGTCCTCGCCCTGAGCCCCGTCCGCCCCGCCCGGGGTCCCGTTCGTCGCCCCCGGGGGCGTCGCGCCGGGTGCTCCACTCTCCGGTGGCACCTGCTCTCCCGCCGGCGGACCGGGCGCCCGGCGCCGGCCCAGCAGGCCGTGCCGGTCCTCCCGCGCCGCGGCGGTGTCCGCGGCGTCGGACTTGGGGGCGGGTCCGCGGCGGCTGTGGCGTCCCACGTCGCGCCTCAGCCTCCTGTGGTCTGGTTGGCGGGCTCGTCGTCGACGGCCTCTTCGGTTCTCTCGCCGGCCACCGGTCCCCCGGTGTCCGCGAGGAGTTCACGGAACGCCGTGGCCACGGTCTCCGGATATTCCATCATCGCCACGTGTCCCGCGTCCGGCAGGGTCAGCAGCCGGGAGTCACGGAAGGTGCGGGCAGCCCGCAGGGCCATGCGGTATCCGACGAGTTGGTCCCGTCCACCGTAGACCAGCAGCGTCGGTGCGAGAACCCGTTCGGCCTGTCGCCACAGCCCGTGCCGGCCGCCCAGCGTGTAGGCGTCGACGATTCCGCGCGCGGAGCGGGCCATCGCATCCCAGAAGTACGGCAGTTGCAGCCGCCGCTCCATCTCCTCCACGGCGTTGCGGAAGCCTTCCGGGGACACCCTTCCCGGGTCGCCGTAGCAGAGCGCCGTCACGCCACGGACCCGCTGCTCAGCGGTCCACTCCCGGGTGAGCCGGGTGAACAACGACACCACCCCGGGCAGCGCCAGCAGCCCCGTCGGCACGGCGCTGCGCTGCACGCGGATCTCCGGCAGCGCGGGCGACACGAGGGTCAGCGTCCGCACCAGGTCGGGCCGGGCCGCGGCCACGCGGGTGACGACGGCGCCGCCGAGCGAGTTGCCGAAAAGGTGCACGGGGCCGTGCCCGGCCGCGTCGAGGTGGCGGATGACAGCGCGCGCGTGCCCCGTGATCGAGTAGTCGCCGTCGTCCGGCGGTGGCGAGTCGCCGAAGCCCGGCAGGTCGACGGCCTCACTCGCGACGAGGCCGTCCAGCAGCGGCATCAGCGCCGACCAGTTCTGCGAGGAGCCGCCGAGGCCATGGACGTAGAGCGCGGGTGGCAGCCCCTCTCGGGCCGGTGGCCTCGAGCGCACCGTCAGGGTGATGCCGGACAGGTGCACCGACCTGAGCCGTTCGCCGGCCGCGACCTTGACGGCTGCGACCTTCGGCAGCACGTTGGCGGGCGGCACGGACGGCGGATCGGTCGAAGGCATGCGGCAATGTTACGAGACGATCACGCAGTGGTTCATGTGTTCGCCGTCACAAGCGCCGGTACGTCGCGTCGGCGGCCGGGTACGGATGCCGACGGCGCAGGAGAGGAGAACACAGGGCGCAGCAGGCGCCCGGGGGCCCGGCACAGGTTGTGGCCGGCGGTGCGGCGCACGGATCGGCAGCACACTCGGGACGGCGCACGGGTGGGGCGGTACACACGCGGGACAGCGCGCACGGCCGGGGCGGGCCGACGCATGGCGTCCGGACCGGGTGTCTCCTAGGCTCGTGGAGTGGGCACCCGCGTGTGGCCCCTGCATCTTCAGGGACGTTCGTAGGAAGGGAGCCCAGCATGACCGTCGACCCGACCGACCCCGAGACCTTCGACCACGAGGCCCAGGAACCGGAGGAATTCGACGTCGAGGCACCCGCCGCCGACGCCGCCGAGCAGCAGGCGGACATCGCACCGGAGCGCGACGACCCGCTGACCGGCATCGAACCGGACCGCGCCAACGAGGCCGACCTGGCGGAACAGGCCCGCGTCGTCTCGCACGACGAGGACGACTACCGCTGAGACGCGACACCAGGAGGCGACGGAGAAGTCCGCCGAGCAGAACGGAGGGCGATCCCTGCCCGGCCTGGACCTTTTTGAAACCTGTTGTACCAATTTCGCCACCGTCCGGCCCGTGAAATTCTGCACTCGCAGCGCACACACCACGGTTACCGAAAAGTACGATGGCGACGCGGCGCACACCGCACGAGGACGAACATGGGAGGCGGCGTGACAGCCATCGAGCAGACAGAGGCGGTACGCCCGCGGGGCACACGCCTTCCCCGCCGAGCCCGACGCAACCAGTTGCTGGGCGCCGCACAGGAAGTGTTCGTGGCCCAGGGCTACCACGCGGCCGCGATGGACGACATCGCCGAGCGCGCCGGCGTGAGCAAGCCGGTGCTCTACCAGCACTTCCCGGGCAAGCTCGACCTCTACCTCGCCCTGCTGGACCAGCACTGCGAGTCCTTGATCCAGTCCGTACGGAGCGCGCTCGCGTCGACGAGCGACAACAAGCAGCGCGTTCGCGCGACGATGGACGCCTACTTCGCGTACGTCGAGGACGACGGTGGCGCCTTCCGCCTGGTCTTCGAGTCGGACCTGACCAACGAGCCCGCCGTACGCCAGCGGGTCGACAAGGTCACGAACGAGTGCGCCGAGGCGATCTGCGACGTCATCGCCGAGGACACCGGCCTCTCGCGCGCCGAGTCGATGCTGCTGGCCTCCGGCCTGGGCGGCCTCGCCCAGGTGGTGGCCCGCTCCTGGCTGCACAGCGACCGCAGCGTGCCGCGCGACCAGGCGGTGCAGCTGCTGACCTCCCTGGCCTGGCGGGGCATCGCCGGCTTCCCGCTGCACGGCAGCGAGCAGCACTGACCGCCGGCCACCACGGTGTGCCGGGGCTGCGGCGGGCCTGCGGCTCTGTTCCGTCGGCTGTTCGCTCCTGGCGTGCCCCGGCGCAACGTGTACGTCCCCTCACCGGGCTAATGTGTGCTGGGTACGGCGCGGAAGATCGCGCACTTCACTGACCGTCGGAGGGACATAGCCGTGGAGGTCAAGATCGGCGTGCAGCACGCGCCCCGCGAGATCGTTCTGGAGAGCGGTCAGAGTGCCGAGGAGGTCGAGCGTGTGGTGGCCGAGGCGCTCGCCGGCAAGTCGGCGCTGCTGAGTCTCGTGGACGAACACGGCCGCAAGGTCCTGGTACCGGCCGACCGGCTCGCCTACGTCGAGATCGGCGAACCCGCCCCGCGCAAGGTCGGCTTCGGCGCGCTTTAGCCGCGGAGGCAGGGCGACGGACGTAAGAACGGGAGGGGCCCGGCGGCGACCAGCCGCCGGGCCCCTCCCGTCCTTCCCGCTCACACACGTTCTTCCCGCTCACACACGTTCTTCCCGCTCACACACG